>NZ_JBJNIP010000058.1:0-10043 GCF_056324165.1 Wenzhouxiangella sp. YN9 | reverse complement strand
AAACCGGCGTCGGGTACGCTTCTCAAGGCGCGGGTCGGTGACAACTTCGTTGGAATCAGACATCTCTTCGCTCCGTAAGCGCCCTGAATGTTACAGATAAAACCGATCAGGTACTGTTGGGAGGGATGTTGACACACAGGGAGATGCCCGCCAATCCGGAGATTGCCCCGTCGAGCTGTGGGGGGATTTCCTGCGGATCGTGGGTGCCCTTGATACGGCTGGATACGTGGATACGCTGCGTATGCCCCTGGCGTGGGAGGGAGGCATCGCAAGTTGTCTCGCTATTCCGATTATGTGCATTGACACCTGATGCGTTACTGGTTACACTAGGCGGGTGATACGAAGCTTTAAACACAAGGGCTTGGCCAAATTTTTCAAGTCCGGCAGCACCGCAGGGATTCAGGCCGCTCACGCAAAAAGGCTTCGACTTGTTCTCGGTAGATTAAACGCAGCATCGGATGCCAAAGACATGGACTTGCCGGGCCTTCGATTGCACGAACTCTCCGGCAATCGCGCCGGCATCTGGTCAGTCACCGTTAGCGGTAACTGGCGAGTGACCTTCCGATTCGAGGATGGAGATGCCGAGATTGTGAACTATGAAGATTATCACTGAGGTACCGTCAATGTTGATGCACAATCCTCCCCATCCTGGTGAAGTGTTGCGAGAGCTTTGTCTTGAGCCACTCGGCCTCTCCGTCACGGCGGCTGCAGAGGCATTGGGCGTTAGCCGCAAGACTTTAAGTGCCGTGTTGAACGGCAAGGCCGGTATCAGTCCCGAGATGGCTATCCGGCTCTCTATCGCGTTTGATACCTCTGCACAAAGCTGGCTGAATCAGCAGTCCCAATATGAGCTCTGGCATGCCGAGCAACATCGCAGGGAGCTCAACGTGAAGAAGCTTGTTGCAGCCTGAAACAGCGCATTACCAAGCCATGCATCGGATGCCAAACTCTCTATTTTGCTCCGGTTTTGTCACCGGTGATAGCGGGCTTTTTGATGCTTGGTTTCAACTACAGTGCAACGGTAAGTTGTTGCCTGACTGAGGGTTTCAGGGGGCGCTTTGCTACGCCGCCCCCAAGTTTCATATAAACGCTCGAGCGTCACATTTCCCGCTCATCCGCTATCATGACTGCCTGATCAAAACAGGCTCTTCCCCATGAAACGCGAAGAAATCGACTTCCCACCTGAACACCAGGCCCTGCGTGACGATGTCAGCCTGCTCGGAGCCATGATCGGGGAGCTTTTGCGCGAGCAGTGTGGGGGTGCGCTGTTCGAGCGTGTGGAGACGGCGCGTTCGGCGGCGATTGATCGACGGGTAGGCGACGATGATGGGTCGGCCTTGCTGGCGCAGTGCCGCATCGACGATGCCGGCGAGGCCAGCGCTTTTGTGCGAGCCTTTGCCGCCTGGTTTCGCATGGTCAATCTGGCCGAGCAGGTTCACCGGATTCGCCGCCGGCGCGAGTATCTGGCGGCCGGGGAGGGCGTGCAGCCCGACTCATTGGCTGATGTTTTCGAGAAGCTGGCCGACGAAGGGCACGACTGGGAGTCCATACGTTCCCGCCTGGACGGTCTGCTGGTCGAGCCGGTCTTCACCGCGCACCCCACCGAGGCCACGCGGCGTTCCGTGCTCGAGAAGGAGCAGCGCATGGCGGGCTATCTGATCGAGCGCCTGGATCCGAGCCTGCCGCGCAATGTCTCGAAACGGCTGATCGATCGCGTGCGCATGGAGCAGACCATTGCCTGGCAAACGGCCGAACAGTCGCGCACCCGCCCGAGCGTGGCCGACGAAGCCGAGCATGCTCATTATTATCTGGCCAACGTGCTTTATCGTATTGCGCCGGTGCTGCACGAAAACCTGGCCGAGGCTGCCACCCGCGCCTGGGGCGTGGCCCTGTGGCCGGGCGATCTACCGTCGCTGCTGCGCTTCGGGTCCTGGGTGGGCGGCGATATGGACGGTAACCCCAACGTCACCGGCGAGACGGTCATGGAGACGCTCACCGAGCAACGTCGGCAGGTGATTGGCAACTATCTTGGGGAGGTGCGCCGGCTCAATCGTCTGCTCAGCCAGACCGAAGGGCGCGTGGAGGTGAGCAATAAGGTGCGCGAGCGCGCGGCCGACTACCGCAAGCGCCTGGCCCAGGCGGCGGAGGCTATCCCGGCGCGCCATGCGGAAATGCCCTATCGCGTGCTGCTGTATCTGATCGAAGCCCGGCTAGAGGCTACTCAGGATGATGGCGAAGCCGCTTACAGCCACGTTGACGAGTTCGCGGCCGATCTGGAGCTGATCGTTGCAAGCCTGGAAGCCAACCGCGGCCGCCGTGCCGGTCTGTTTCCGGTCGAGCGCCTGCTACGCCGCGTGGACATTTTCGGCTTTCACCTGGCCGCGCTGGATTTGCGCATCGACTCCGGCGATCTGCACGAGGCGGTCGCCGAGCTGATCGACGACCCCGGATGGCCCGAGCGGGAGGCGCAAGAGCGAACCCGCCGTCTGACAGATGCCGTGGATCGGGGTGAGATTCCCGATGGGCAGGCGTCTGGTGCCAGCCATCCGGTCTACAAGTTGCTGTCGGCCGCTGCCCAAGCGCATCGAAAGTTCGGCGCTCGCGCCATCACCACCCTGATCATCTCGATGAGTCGCAACGCCGACGATATTCTGGCGGCGTGGTTCGTGGCGCGCGCGGCCGGCGTGGCGCGTCACGGCCTCGACATCGTGCCCCTGTTCGAGACCGTCGACGATCTGGTGGCGGCCGAAGGTGTGATGGATGGACTGCTGGGCCTCGAGGTGTGGCGCGAGCTGCTCGCCCAGCGCGGCAACCGCCAGACCATCATGATCGGCTATTCGGACTCCAACAAGGACGGCGGCATGGTCGCCTCGCGCTGGTCGCTGCAGGAGGCGCAGCGCAAGCTGCTGGCGCTGTTCAACGCGCACGACGTGAATGTCACGTTCTTCCACGGCCGCGGCGGCACCGTGGGCCGCGGCGGCGGCAAGACTCCGCGCGCCGTGCTGGCCGCCCCGGTCGGCTCGGTCGGCGGGCGCCTGCGCATGACCGAGCAGGGCGAGGTCATTCATCGCAAGTACGGCTTTCGCACGATTGCGGTGCGCAACCTCGAGCAGACCACCGGCGCGGTCATCCAGGCCGGCTTTCTCGAGCACGACCCCGACACCGAACAGGGCCCCTGGCGCCGGGCCATGACGAAGCTGGCCGATTATTCGCGCAGCGCGTACCGTGATTTGGTCTACGGCAGCGACGACTTCAGCGACTACTTCCGCCTGGCCACGCCCATCGACGTGATCGAGCGCATGCGCATCGGCTCGCGGCCGGCCTCGCGGGCAAAAAAGGTCGGCATCTCTGGCCTGCGCGCCATTCCCTGGGTGTTCGCCTGGGGCCAGTCGCGTCAGGGCCTGCCGGGCTGGTACGGCCTGGGTACCGGGCTTGCGCGCCTGGTCGACGAGGTCGGGTTCGATCAGGTCGAGGAAATGGCGCGCGAATGGCTGTTCTTCTCCAACCTGCTGTCTGACGCCGAAATGGCCATGGCGAAGGCCGATATCGGTATCGGCCGGCACTACGCCGCCCTGGCCGGCGAGCTGGGCGAGCGCTATTTCCCGACCATCGAAGCCGAATTTGCCCGTACCCGCGAGATGATCTGCCGCATCCTCGGCCAGAAGCAACTGCTCGACAACGATCTCACCCTCAAGCGCTCGATCCTGCTGCGCAATCCTTATGTCGACCCGATGAGCTTCACCCAGGTGGAACTGCTCAAGCGCTGGCGCGCCGGCGGCTGCAAGGACGAGGCCCTCGAACTGGCCTTGATTGACAGCGTGCACGGCATCGCCCAGGGGCTGCGCAATACCGGCTGAGCGCGCGGAATCATTCCCAATGACGGAGCAGGGCAGGCCCCTCCGGCACCGTCCGGGCAACAGCGTGGGTTGGTCGGGGCTGGTTCCCCGTCGGGCGGCATGGCGGGCCTGGACGCTCGTTGCTGGCCTCGGTGTCGATCCGGCACCTCGTCCGTCGCGGATGTAACCGCGGCGCGGTGCGTGGGCCGGCACCACCCGGGCAACAACGTGGTAGGTCGGGGCTACGTCCCCGACGGACGACCGCGCAATACCGGTTGAGTTGCGTGCTTGCTCGCGTTGAGCAATTGGATTACACTTGCAAGCAAGTACTAGCTTTGCGGGAGTCGTGGTGCGAAAAAGCGGTGAGGAGCGGCGGCAGGAGATCGTCGAAGCGGTGGTCGATCTGGCCGCCGAACCTGGCGGCCGGCAGATCACCGCTCAGGCCATCGCTGACCGGGTGGGTATCGCTCAGCCGACGGTGTTTCGGCACTTCAAGAACCGCGAGAGCATTCTGGAGGCGGTATTCGAATGGATTGCCCGCCAGATGCTTGGTGTTGTAAGCGGCATGGCGACAAGCACCGGCCCGGCTGACGAGCGCCTGCGCGGGCTGCTGGAAAAGCAGCTTGAATTCGTGGCGGGTCACAAGGGCCTGCCCAGGCTGCTTTTCTCCGAGCGCCTGCACCAGGAGAACACGCGGCTGAAGCAGTCGGTCAGGCGCATCATGCAGGCCTATACGGCGACCGTAGCTGAGGTGATTCGGGACGGGGTGGAGGCCGGTATCTTTCGTGCCGATCTGGACTCCGACGAGACAGGCCGGATGACTCTTGCGCTTGTTCAGGGAACCATCATTCGCTGGTCCGTCAGCGACTTCGAATTTGACCTCGCCGGGCAGGGCCCCGCCATCTGGCGTCTGCTCGAGCCAGCGCTGCGTGCGGAGTGAGTTTTTTTTGAATGACGTGGAAAGCAAGTACTTGCTAAAGAATATCGTTGCAATGACTCATCCTTCCGAGGTGAACCGGTGAAGCGCATCAGCAAGATCACCCCGGCGCGCGCTGTTGCGCTGGCCGCGACTCTCGCGCTTTTTGTCCTGATCATCTGGGCTGCGCTGGACAAATATCGTGAAACCGTTGCCCCGGAACCGCCGAGGGCGGCACCACCCATTGCCGTGCGGGTTGAAACCGTGGCGGCGGGCCCCTTTGCTGTCGAGCGAAACTGGCGCGGGCAGATCGCGGTTGATGACCGGGCGACCCTTTCTGCCCAGTGGACAGCCGCGGTTGAAGCGCTGCCGTTTCGGGAAGGACAGTACGTTGCGGCCGGCGAGATCGTCTACCGGCTCGACGACAGCGAATTGCGCTCGGAGAGAGAAAGGCTGGATGCGGTACTCGCGCGCCTGGATGGTGAGCTGACGACCGCCCGGCGGGAGCTTGTCCGCCAGCGCGAGCTGTACGAGCGCAAGCTCACCCCCGAGAAACTGCTGGATGAGGCGAGCCAGCGGGTGGATTCGCTGCGGGCCCAGCGGCGCGAGGCCGAGGCGAACCGCTCGCTGGTTGCAACGCGGCTGTCCTACACCGTTGGCAGGGCGCCTTTTGCCGGCACCATTCAGCGCCTGTACGTCCAGCGCGGTGAGCTGGCCCGGGCGGGAAGCCCGGTTCTGGAGCTGGTGGCCGACGATACCCTCAAGGCAGAGGTTCAGGTCGCCCAGAGTGACGTTCCCGCCCTTCAGGAAGGGCTGCCCGTGGTCGTGCAGGTGCCGGCGCTGGGTTGGGAACGGGAAGGGCGGATCGACCGCATTTACCCGGCGCTGGATGACGCCACCCGCAACGCGACCATTGCGGTTCTGCTGCCGGCGGCCGAGGACATCCAGGCAGGCATGGCCGCGGTAGTGCACGCCCGAATCGGAGTCTACGATCAGGTGCTCACGCTGCCCATCCAGGCCGCCCACAGCGAACACGGCGCCGACTGGGTGTTTGTGGCCGAAGACGGTCATGCTCGCCGCCGGGCAATAGATACCGGTGAGACCAGTCAGGGTCGCGTCCACGTCCGCTCGGGCCTGGAGGTCGGCCAGCAGGTGATCGTCACGGCCGATCCGCGCCTGCGCGACGGCGCGGCCATTCACGTGGTCGAGGACGGGCCTTCGACATGAACCGCTGGCCGCAATGGGTGCTCGACCACCGCCACGTGGTCATTTCCCTGATCGTGGCCGTGCTGGTGCTTGGCCTGCAGGCGCGCTACGAGCTGCCCGTGCGCCTGTTTCCCGACACCGATCCGCCCACGGTTACGGTGATCACCGCCTATCCGGGCATGGCCGCGGCCGACGTCGACAACGACCTCACGCGCCTGCTCGAGGAGGAATTCGCCAGCCTCGATGGCATGACCCGGCTCAGTTCGACCAGCCAGGCGGGGCTGTCGGTCGTGCGCGCCGAATTCAATTTCGAGACGACCTCGGCGCTAGCGGCCGTCGACGTGCAGAACGCGATCGGGCGAATACGGCAAGATCTGCCCGCCGCCATAGAAGAGCCGCAGGTGCTCGAGTTTTCCACCGCCGACAAGCCCATCGTCACCCTGGCCGCGTCCTCGGACAGCCTGCCGATCGAGCAGGTCCGCGAGCTGGCCGACAACGCGGTGCGCGAACGGCTCGAGCGGGTAACCGGCGTCGCCGTGGTGGATATCTTCGGCGGGCACAAGCTGGAACTGCACGTCGCCGTTGATCGTGACCGGCTGGATGCGGCGGGCCTGTCCACCGACGAAGTGATGGCCGCGCTCGACGACTGGAACCTGAGCGCGCCCGGCGGCCGCATCGACAGCGGCGAGCGCGAGGCCGTGGTGCGTTTTGATGCGCCGCTGGCCTCTGCCGCGGATGCCGAACGGATCGTGCTCAAGGCCGACGGCAGTCGTTTCGTGCGGCTTCGCGACGTGGCCGATGTCGACCTGCTGCCCGGGGAGACGCGCTCGGCCTATCGCTACAACGGGCGCGATGCGATCGCCGTGCAGGTGCTCAGGCGCGACGATGCCAACACGGTGGAGGTGGCAGGGCGGGTGCGCCAGGCCGTCGACGAGCTGGCCGCCGATCTGCCCGAGCTGGATCTGGTCATTGCCGACGACGATTCGGAGTTTACCGAAGCGGTCATCTCCGACATGACCTCCACGGTGATGGTCGCCGTTGGCCTGACCATGGTGATCGTGCTGCTTTTCCTTGCCGAGTGGCGGCAGGCGCTCATCATCGCGCTGTCCATCCCCGCCGCTTTTCTGAGTGCGTTCATGCTCATGCAGATGGCCGGCCTGGATCTGAACATGGTGACCATGTCGGCGCTGATCCTGGCCATCGGCCTGCTGGTCGACGACGGGATCGTGATTCTGGAAAACATCCATCGGCATCTCGACGAGCTGGGTCTGCAACCCCGCCGGGCGGCGATCGAGGGCACCGGCGAGATTCTGGGCGCCAAACTGGGCGGCTCGCTGACTACGCTGGGCGTGCTTGTGCCCCTGATCTTCATGGGCGGATTCATCGGCGAGCTGTTCGGTCCGCTGGCCCTGACGCTGGCCTTTGCCCTGGGTTCGTCATTTATGGTCGCGGTCACGCTGATTCCCCTGCTGGCGGTGTGGTGGCTCAAGCCGGCCGACCCGGACAAGCCGGCCGGCGCAATTTCGGCTGCTCTGGAGCGCGCGCTCAAGGCCCCCCGCCGTGGCTATCTGGCGGCGCTGTGGATCGCCTTGCGCCACCCGGTGCTGACTCTCGGTGCGGCCGCCTTGCTGCTGGTCGCCAGCGTGGGGATGCTGCGCCTGATCGGCAGCGAGATGCTGCCGCGCTTCGATTCGGGCAGTTTTCAAGTGATCGTCGATACCGTGCCGGGCACGCCGGTCGAGCAAACCATGGCGACCCTGGGCGTGGTCGACGATCTGCTGCTGGGGCGCGCGGAAGTGCTCGACGTCGGCATTCGTGTCGGCCATGAGCCCGGCGCGCGCTCGATGGGCCAGCGCGGTGCGATGAGCCCCAACCAGGCCGAGGTGACCGTGACCCTGGTGCCGCGCACCGTCCGCAAGCTCAGTCAGTGGGACATCATGGATGAAGTCCGGCATGCGCTCGAGCGCACGCCCGGCGTCATGCTCGGCGCGCCTATCGAAATGGGCGGCACGGCACGCTCGAGCACGGCCGCTCCGGTGGTCGTGCGCCTGTCCGGCCATGACCCGCAGGAACTCGACGCCGCGGCCACCCAACTGCTGGAGCATCTGCAGGGCATACCCGGCATCACCGATCTTTACAAGGACTGGTCGCTCGATACCCCGGAAATTCGAGTGGAGCTTGACGAGGATCGCGTCAGCGAGCTCGGCCTGAGCGCCCGGCGAACGGCGGCCCGCGTGCACCGGGCCGTCGATGGCCACGTTGCCACCAGCTATCGCCAGCCGCCCCGACGCGACCTGGACGTGGTGGTCCGCTACCGCAGCGACCAGCGAAGCCAGCTCGACGACCTGGAGCGCATCGTGTTGCCCACACCGGCCGGCAGCGTGCCGCTGCGCGAAGTGGCCGCGTTCAAACAGGCGGTCGGGCCGCGCATCCTCACCCGCGAGGACGGCATGCGCACCCTCGAAATCCTCGGCTACCATTCCGGGCGGCCCCTGTCGGCCGTCGTCGCCGATGTTTCCGAACGCCTGGCCAGCTTCGAAGCCACCGCGGGGCCGGCGCCAATGCTCGTCGGCGAGCAGCAGGACTTCAGCGAAGCCCGACAGCGCATGCTGCAGGCGCTGATGCTCTCGGCTCTGGCCGTCTATCTATTGCTGGTCATCCAGTTTTCCAGCTTCGCTCACCCGATCACCATCATGGTGGCCATCCCGCTGCAGTTCATCGGCGTGGCCTCGGCGCTGCTGCTGGCCGACAAGTACGTGTCGATGTCGGCGCTGCTGGGCATCATTCTGCTCGTCGGCATCGTGGTCAACAACTCCATCATCCTGCTCGACCTGGCGCGCCAGCGCGTCCAGACGGGGGCGAGCCCGGCGCGCGCCGTGGGTGTGGCCGTGGTCACGCGCCTGCGGCCAATCCTCATGACCGCACTGTCGACCATCGCCGGAATGTTGCCGCTGGCCATGGAAATGGCCGTGGGCGCCGAACGCTTCTCGCCGATAGCCACCGTCATTATCGGTGGCATCATCACCGCCACCGTGCTGACCATGGTGGTCGTACCGACCCTGTTCGTGCTGCTGGAAAACCTGAGGCGGCGGTTCGGGCACTGCCGGCTTGTGCAAATTCCAGCCAAATCGGTATAATCCACGCCTCCCCGGCGCCGGTGTAGCTCAGCTGGTAGAGCACCGCATTCGTAATGCGTAGGTCGGGAGTTCGAATCTCTCCACCGGCACCAATCCAACAGCTTGATTGTTCAGTGTTTTTTAGAATGAGGCCGCGCCCCCAAGGCGCGGCCTTTTCGCGTTGGGGCCAAATTGGGGCCAGATTGGGACCTAAGGAACTGACCCTGACCATCGCACTCCCCTGCGCGTTCCGAAGTCTCGGTTGGATAGAGCGTCGGCCTCTGACGCTAGACTTGGGTCACAGGGCGTTTCTGCCTATCCAGTGTTCAAGTGGCTGAAAGCACCACCCCCTTCTCGATGCTAACCAAGCCCAGACTCACTGCTCTCCGATCTCTATGAATTGCGGAGTCGGAAGCCCCTGCCGCGATCAACCATTTGGTGCACGGCTCCCCCTATTCTCAATCTGGGCTTCTTCAGATCGTCCAGAATTGCGTCGGCTCCTCAGTGACGCCTGGGAAGGCGATACTCTGCTTGTGGAGGCCATAGATCGTCCCAGCGGGTTGCCGCGGGCAGAGTGGGATCGTCAGCGGGCCGAGATCGAGAGTGAGGGGCTGCGAGTGGTGGCGGTTGACCTGCCCACCAGCCACAAAGCGCTGTCTTCCGATGGCGGAGACGAGTTCACCGCGAGGATGCTGGATGCCGTCAATCGGATGATGCTCGATATGCTCGCGGCGATCGCCCGGAAGGAGTATGAGTAACGCGGGTAGCGAGGCGGAGGGGATCGCGAAGGCCAAGAGGCGGGCGCCGAGGAGGGCCGGCCGGTCGACCGTAAGCGTCCATTCCGCACCGTTCTTCCCCGCGCGTTGCTGAGTCAGTAATCTGCTCCCAAACTCAACTCAAGGAGCAGATCATGTCTTCGACCTATCGCATTCGCCGCTCGGCAAAGCAGTGGCAGAACCTGATTGACGA
>NZ_JBJNIP010000057.1:0-328 GCF_056324165.1 Wenzhouxiangella sp. YN9 | reverse complement strand
GCCCCCGACACCGCTGCGCCCCACCGCTGCCCGGTTGACCACCTGCCAGGCAAACCCTCCTGCCAACCGACCACCTTCAGCGTGGTCGTCCCGGCCAGCCGCCGGCTGATCCGGGATCCCCAGTTGGGTGCACCGCGCTGTAATCCGGGGGTTCGGGGTGCATCCGGAAGGTCCCCCCTTTGGCGGGGATGGGCTGTCGCCCCCTTCAATGAGGCCACGGCTGATTGCCGGGGATAACCGGCCACTGCCCAGTGGTCGTCCCGGACACCCTTGGGCTGATCCGGGCTCCCCATTGGGTGGCACCGCGCTGAAATCCGGGCGTGCGGGC
>NZ_JBJNIP010000056.1:0-491 GCF_056324165.1 Wenzhouxiangella sp. YN9 | reverse complement strand
GGAGTTACTGTCAAGTCTGGTGTATGACCACTGGCTCATCAAGCGGCGTCCCTGCTGATTTTGCGTTCATCTATTCCGTCGATGAACTTCACGCCGGCAACGACATCGGCCAGTTGCCGGAAGCCCCGCAGTCTGCGCCAGCGTTTCTGCGCGCTCATGGCCAGTTGATGCATCAAGGCCACGCCGCTTTCGGCGCTGTAGCAATTTCGGGTCTTGGCCGTTCGGAGTCGAATGGTCGCAAAGGTCGACTCGATCGGATTGGTTGTCCTCAGGTGCTGCCAGTGGGCGGCCGGGAAGTCGTAGAAGGCCAGCAGGCGGTCACGGTCTGAAGCGAGATTGTCGGCCGCCTTGGGGTACTTGTCGCCGAAGGTTGCCAAGAAGCGCTCGAAGGCTTTCTCAGCCGTTCCCCGGCTATCGGCCTGCCAGATCTCATGGATCATCGACTTGGCCTGGGGCTGGACCCGCTTGGGCAGTTTGTCGAGGACATTGGC
>NZ_JBJNIP010000055.1:0-125636 GCF_056324165.1 Wenzhouxiangella sp. YN9 | reverse complement strand
TGAAGTGTGAAGTGTGAAGTGTGAAGTGTGAAGTGTGAAGTGTGAAGTGTGAAGTGTGAAGATTGTTGCGAGGATGTTGTTGGTGTTGTTGGTTTTGATTCTTTACACTTCACACTGAACACTTCACGCTTTCCCCCATGCGACAAATCGTTCTTGACACCGAAACCACCGGCCTGGAGCCAGAACAGGGGCACCGCATCATCGAGATCGGCGCGCTGGAGATGATCGAGCGGCGCCAGACCGGGCGCAGCTTTCACGTGTACATCAATCCCGATCGCGATGTCGATGAAGGCGCAATGGCCGTTCACGGCATCAGCAACGAGTTCTTGGCCGACAAACCGCGCTTTGCCGAGCTGGCGGAAGATTTCATCGAGTTCATTGTTGGCGCCGAGCTGATCATTCACAACGCCGCCTTCGACCTTGCCTTTCTGGATTCGGAGCTCGCCCGGCTGCCCGATCCGGTCCGGGTGACTGACCACGCCACGGTGATGGATACCCTGGCGCTGGCGCGCGAGCTGCACCCCGGCCAGCGCGTCAGCCTCGACGCTCTGTGCAAGCGCTACGAAGTGGACAACTCCGGGCGCGAGCTGCACGGCGCGCTGCTTGACGCCGAGCTGCTGGCCGAAGTCTATCTGGCAATGACCGGGGGACAGGTCGACCTGGCGCTGGAGCTGTCGACGGAGAGCGACGACCGCGCCGACAGCAGCGCCATGCTGGTCGACGTGGATGTTTCCAGGCTGGTGGTTCGCCGCGCCGGCGATGCCGAGCTTTCTGCCCATCGCCGGAGGCTGGAAGCCATCCGCGAGAGCGCCGGCCACTGCCTCTGGCAGGAGTCCTTGGCTGACGACTGAGCGCCGCGCAGCCCGCCGTCAGCTGTCGGGGCCGCCGGTTGCTGATTCGGCGCCCTGTCCATCAGGCTTTTCCGACGACTTCGCATCGACCAGCAGCGGGTGATCGCGCCCGTCCATCCACAGCAGGATTTCATAAAAGGTGCGCACGTTTTCCACATACTGCACCGGCTCGTAGCCGCGCGCATAGCCGTGGCGGGTCTGCTTGTACCAGCGTTCCTGAGTCAGCAGCGGCAGTGATTCGCGCACGTCGACCCAGCGGTCGGGGTCGCCGCCGCGAATCTCGGTGAGTACCCGCGCGTCTTCCAGGTGCCCGTAGCCTATGTTGTAGGCGGCCAGAGCCAGCCACAGCCGATCGGGATTGTCGATGCGATCCGGTACCCGACCGATCATTGATTTGAGGTAGCGTGCGCCGCCCATGATGCTTTGTCTGGCGTCCACGCGATTGTTGATGCCCAGCTGCTGCGCCGTTCGCCGTGTCAGCATCATCACGCCACGAACGCCGGTGCGCGAGACTGCCGACGGGCTCCAGTGCGACTCCTGATAGCCGACGGCCGCCAGCAGCCGCCAGTCCAGCTCATGGGCCTCGGCCGCCTGCTCGAAAAAGGGGCGCAGCGCCGGCAGGCGATTGCGAATCTGGCGCATGAACGTGAACGTGCCCACCGGTTTGTAGTTCTCGATATGCCCGTAGTGGCGCTCCCGCAGCTCGGCGAGCAAGGAATCAGCTTCGGCCACCAGGAAGAACTCGCGCATGGCCTGGACCAGGGAGTCGTCGTTGTTGCGCGGTGTGGCCCAGGCCAGCGGCTGAGGCTCGCCCAGCTCGAAGGCCGGGCGAATGGCGGGAAAGAAACGGCGATTGAGCTCCAGAATATTGGAATCGATGATGGTGTAGTCGATTTCCTCGTTGCTGATGGCTTCGAACAGGTCCTCGATGCTCGCATGCGGGCGGATCTCGGGCTCGATGGCCGCTTCCTGACGCGACAGCAACGGCGGATAGACCGTACCCTCCATCACCGCCAGCCGGCCAGCGGTCATCTCTTCAATCGAGCGCGGGCGTGGCGTGCCGCGACGATAGACCACGGTCGGTACGACCGTTTCGTAGGCCGGACCAAAGCGCAGCCGGGGCTGGCGCTGGGGCGTGCGCGTGAGGTTCGCGGCCACGAAGTCACCGCGCCCTTCGAGCAGGGCCGGCACCAGGTCAGCCACGCTGGGAACGACAATCACCTCCAGCGGAACGTCCAGATAGCGCGCGAAAGCCAGCGCCAGCTCGTATTCGAAGCCGGTTTCGTCTTCGGCGCCGAGATAGTAGGTCGAGGCGCCGTTGACCGTCAGCATGGTCAGGCTGCCGCGCGCATGGATCCGTTCAACCTGATTGAGGCCGCTGTCGCCGGAGGTGGTCGCCGCCACGACCACGACCGCGATCAGCAGCAGCTGGCCGAGCGCCCGCAGCCGTGGCCGCAGCGATTGCAGCCGCCCCGGCGGTTCTTCAGCCGCGTGTGGCTCGGCGCGGTTCATCTGACCGCCGCTGCGATGGACAGGAGCCGGAAGTGTCGTGAAGTCATGCGCCTGGCGGAAAGCAAGTCTGAGGTGCCCTTTATAGCGGATTTGGCGGCCCAGCTTAAGCCGGTTGCCTCTGCTAGAATAACCGGCTTTCCCCCTTCTTGATCGACTCGCTCATGGCCCGCGATACTCAACCGATCCGGACGCGCTTTGCGCCGTCTCCCACCGGCTTTCTGCACATTGGCGGTGCTCGCACCGCGCTGTTTTGCTGGCTGGCGGCCCGTGCCACCGGCGGGCAATTCGTGCTGCGCATCGAGGACACTGACCGCCAGCGCTCCACCGCCGAGTCGGTGCAGGCCATCCTCGATGGCATGGCCTGGCTCGGCCTGGATGCCGATGAGGGTCCGTTCTACCAGAGCGAGCGCATGGCGCGTTACCGCGAAGTGGTTGACCGCCTGCTCGAAAACGAACAGGCCTATCCCTGCTATTGCTCGAAAGAGCGCCTGGAGCGCCTGCGTGAGCGCGCCATGGATGCCGGCGAAAAGCCGCGCTACGACGGCCACTGCCGCGATCTCGAGCAGGCTCCCGAGGGCGTCGAGCCGGTCATTCGCTTTCGCAACCCGCTTGCCGGAACGGTCCTGTTTCGCGATCGCGTGCGCGGGCCCATCGAGGTGGCCAACAGCGAGCTCGACGATCTGGTGATCATGCGCGCCGATGGTTCGCCGACCTACAACTTTGCCGTAGTCATCGACGATCTCGACATGGGCATCAACCTGGTCATCCGCGGCGACGATCACATCAACAACACGCCGCGCCAGATCAATATCTATCGCGCGCTCGATGTCGAGCCGCCCGAGTTCGCCCACGTACCGATGATTCTCGGCGACGACGGCGCCCGGCTGTCCAAGCGCCACGGGGCGGTCGGCGTCATGGCCTGGCGCGAGCAGGGCTACCTGCCCGATGCCATGATCAACTATCTGGCTCGCCTGGGCTGGTCGCACGGCGATCAGGAAGTTTTTTCGCGTGCGGATCTGATCAAGCTGTTCGATATCACCGACGTCAACCACAAGGCCTCGCGCTTCGACACGCTCAAGCTCAACTGGCTCAATCATCACTACCTGCGCGAGGGCGATCGTGATCAGGTGCATTCCGAGCTGCTCTGGCATCTGCAGCGCGCCGGCCTGCACGCCGAGAGCGGGCCGCCGCTGGCCGACCTGATTCCGGTACAGGCCGAGCGCGTGGAAACCCTGGTCGAGCTGGTCGAGCGCAGCCGGCCGTTCTACGAAGATTTTGCCGACTACGAGCACACGGCCGCAAAGAAGCATCTGCGCCCGGTGGCCGCCGAGCCGCTTGGAAATCTGCGCGATCGCCTGGCCGGGCTGGCCCACTGGCGCGCCGAAGATCTCAAGGCCGCCGTGCAGGCGACGGTGGACGAACTGGGCATCGGCTTCGGCAAGATCGGCATGCCGCTGCGCGTGGCGCTGATGGGCCACGGCGAATCGCCGTCGATCGACAAGACCCTGTGGCTGATGGGCCGCGAACGTACCCTGGCCCGCATCGACCGGGCCCTGGCCTTCATCGCCGAGCGCGCCGCCGCTCAGGGTTAGGTCGGGGGCGGGTCCAAAAGATAAAATCTGTAACCACGGAAGACACGGAAAACACGGAACAGACATGCTTTGTAGAATTGCCCGGCTGGCGCCGACCGGTGGGCAGTTGCAAGAACAAGTTCATGGTCAATTCATGCTTTTTCAATCCGTGTCTTCCGTGATTTCCGTGGTTCCATTGTTTTCGATTTCATTCGCGACCATGCAACTGCTCGTCTACAGCGCCTTCGCTGCCAGCGCCTGATAGAATCGGGTCATGGATTCGAGTCGAGTCATTCGAGAGGTCGAACAACGTTGTCGTCAGCGCGGGTTGCGCTTGACGCCCACGCGCAGGCGGGTGCTCGAGCTGGTGCTCTCAGCCGACGGTCCGGTCAAGGCCTACGATCTGCTCGATCAGCTCAAGGCCGAGCAGCCCAATGCGGCGCCGCCGACGGTTTACCGGGCGCTGGATTTTCTGCTCGACAACCACTTCATTCACCGGCTCGAGTCGCTCAGCGCCTTCGTCAGTTGCTTTCACCCCGCCGAGTCGCATCAGGGGCAGTTCCTGATCTGCGACGAATGCCAGACGGTCATCGAGCTGCATGATTCCGCGCTGACTCGGCATCTGCGCGAGGCGGCCGAGCAGGAAGCCTTTCATCCCGATCGCCAGGTTCTCGAAATCTACGGGCTGTGCAGTACCTGCCAAGAGGCGCATCGCCCTTGAGCCGACGCGAACGTCTCTACCACCTGCATGACCTCCTGCGTCAGCGCCGCACGCCGATCAACCGCCACGATCTGATGGAAGAGCTCGGCTGCAGCCAGGCCACGCTCTATCGCCTGATCAACGAGCTGCGCGATCACCTCGGCGCGCCGCTGGAGCAGGACCCCGAAGGCCGCGGCTTCTACTACGACCGCAGCCTGGCCGGCAACTTCGAGCTGCCCGGGCTGTGGATCAGCCCCGACGAGCTGCAGGCCCTGCTGACCGCCCGCCACGTGCTGGGCAACGTCCAGCCCGGCCTGCTCGAAGACGAACTTGCAGGCGTGCAGCAGCGCATCAACCAACTGCTCGACGCGCAGGGCCTGGACTTTTCGGCCCAGCCTGAGCGCATCAATATCCGGCCCGATGCCGGCCGGCCGGTTCCCGCCGAGCTGTTCGAAGACGTCATGCAGGCGCTGTTCCGGCGCGAGCGCCTGGTCATTACCTACCACGGCCGGCGACGCGACGACGTCAGCGAGCGCGAGATTTCGCCCCAGCGGCTGACCGGCTATCGCGATCGCTGGTACCTCGACGCCTGGTGTCATCGCTCAAAAGGCCTGCGCAGCTTCGCCCTCGAGCGGATTCGTCACATCCAGCGCCGGGAGGAAGAAAGCATCGAACTGCCCGACGAAGAAATCGCGCGCCACTTCGACCAGGCTTTCGGCATCTTTTCCGGACCGGCCGAACACGAGGCCGTGCTGCGCTTCAGCCCCGAGGCGGCGCGCTGGGCCGCGGACGAGGTCTGGCACGCCGGGCAGCGCACGCAGTGGCTGCCCGACGGCCGCTTCGAGCTGTCGGTTCCCTTCGGCCGCAGCCGCGAGCTGGTCATGGAAATCCTGCGCTACGGCGCCGATATCGAGGTCGTGGCGCCCGATTTTCTGCGCAGCGCAGTCTCGGCGCAGTTGGAGAAGGCGCTGGGCCACTACTGTTAGCCCGGCGGCAATTTGGATTGTATTAGTATCTGTAGTGGCTGTGGAAAATATCGGGCCATCGAAGCGAAAGGGCGCTTGTAAGAATTCTGTCATCGTCGTGTCATTGAACTGCCACATGACGCTGCTGCAATGACGCCAGGTTGACTGCAAGGCATGCCATGAATAACCGAACCATCCTGGTAGTCGAAGACGACGAGGCGATTCGCGAGATGATCGTTTTCAACCTGAAACGAGCGGGCTTCCACGTCGTTGAAGCGGACGACTGCCAAGCCGCCCGGGTGCGAGTTGCCGATGACCTGCCGGATCTGATTCTGCTCGACTGGATGCTTCCCGACGCCAGCGGTGTGGAGCTGGCCCGTAGCCTGCGGCGTGATGAAATGACCCGCGAATTGCCAATCGTGATGCTCACCGCCCGCAGCATGGAAGATGACAAGGTGCGCGGTCTCGAGAGCGGAGTGGATGATTACGTGACCAAGCCCTTTGGTGCGCGCGAGTTGATCGCGCGCATCAACGCCTTGCTGCGCCGAGCGACGCCTGGAGGCGCCGAGGATGAAGTAACGGTGGATGGGCTCGTACTCAACGTCGCCAGCCACCGCGTGACCGGCAACGGAAAGCCCATCGAACTCGGCCCGACCGAATTTCGCATGCTGCGCTTTTTCATGACCCACCAGGACCGTGTCTATTCGCGCACGCAGCTCCTGGATCATGTTTGGGGCGGCGGCGTCTACATTGAAGAGCGCACTGTCGACGTGCACGTCTTGCGCCTGCGAAAGGCACTGGCGCCGGTGGGCTTCGACGAATATATTCAGACCGTTCGGGGTGCGGGCTACCGTTTTTCCGCTGTGCACACGGATTGATGTCGCGGGCGTGGATCAGCGAATTCCTTTTCCTGGCAGCTTTGCTGGCCGGCGCGCTAGTGCTGGCCGCGTTCCTGGGTCATCTGTCCTGGCTGGTATTGCTGGCTCTGGGTGTTTTTCTAGCGCGCTGGCTATACCAGCTTTATCGGCTCGATCGATGGCTACGCAGCCGGCGCCGCGATCCGCCCGCGTCGTGGGGCGTCTGGGGTCAGTTGTTCGACAACTACTACCGACTTCGACGCCGTCACCACCAGAGCAAGCGGCGGCTGGCGGCCGTGATCCGGGAGTTCCGCGAGGCCACTGCGGCCATGCCCGACGGCATCCTGATGCTCGACAGCGAGTTTCGCATTCTCTGGTACAACCAGTCTGGCCGTGCGCTTGTCGGATTGACCAGCCGCAGTGATTTCGGGCAACCCGTCTCCAACCTCATTCGCAGCCCGCAACTGGTGGGCCTTGTCGAGGCGGAGGATGGCGCGGACTCGGTAGAGATTCGCTCGCCGGTTGATTCGAGTCGTCGCCTGATGCTGCGCCTGGTGCCCTATGGCAATCAGCAGCACCTGCTGCTGATCCGAGACATGACCCGGCTTCACCGGCTCCAGGCAATGCGGCGCGACTTCGTCGCCAATGCTTCCCACGAACTGCGCTCGCCGCTGACGGTGCTTGGCGGTTATCTGGATTCACTGGTTGCCGATTTTGCCCCGGGACCGGAATGGCGCAAGCCGCTGGCCGAGATGCAGGCCCAGTGCCGGCGCATGAACAGCCTGGTCAATGACTTGCTTGAACTGTCCAGGCTGGAGACCGAGGAGGTCGACGCGCCGCATGATGAGAGGGTCGATACACCGGCGCTGGTGCGCAGCATCTGCCGGGATGCGGCACTGGCCGACAACGAAGCCCACCCAATCGAATTAAAAATCGAAAGCGAGGCGAAATTGCTCGGGGTTGAAAGGGAGTTGCACAGCACTTTCTCGAATCTGGTCAACAATGCGTTCAATTACAGTGAGCAGAACAGCCCCGTGGAAGTGACCTGGCGTACGGAACGATCGGGAGACGGCGTATTCGAGGTCATCGACCAGGGCATTGGAATCGATTCGGGGCATCTGCCTTTCATCACCCAGCGTTTTTACCGAGTCGATAGTTCGCGTAGCCGTCAGAAGGGGGGTACCGGCCTTGGTCTGGCCATCGTCAAGCATGTCCTCAAGCGTCATGGCGCCACGCTGGAAGTCGACTCTGAGCCGGGCAAGGGCAGCGTGTTCCGCTGTGTGTTTCCGTCCAGCCGGATCGTTCAATGAGGCGTGCCGGCTTACTAAGACATGCATGTCTTGGTAATAGCCGGCTGATCCTCCCGACTGCTTCGTTTCCTCTTTACGGGCCGCCCGTTTTCCTGGCCGCCTGCAGACTTCACGTCTGTTCGAGACACCAGGGTTACTGAAGTTACCAACGAGGTTGTTGGTAACCATACCGTCACACTCCCGTCATTGAGGCGCCATCAAACCTGCCTAGCATGAGTCTCGTCGAAAGGGATCACATTGCCTGTGTCCCTGTTGGGCAAATGGCTCGGCCAGCCCGTACATCGGTTGGTCGGTACCTTCAGACCAAATGACTGCCTTGATGAAATGCGGAGACAACAGTGATGAGAAAAACCTTGCTACCTCTGGCCATCGCGGCCGCCCTGCCGGCAGTCGCCGTGGCAGATGAAGAGGTCACCATTTATGGTCGAGCCCACGTATCGGTGGATTATCTCGACGATGGCGCGGACTATTCGAAGATCAATATGGCGAGCAATTCCTCACGCCTCGGTTTTCGCGCCCAGCGCGAGTTCGACGGCGTGACCGCGGTCATGCAGATCGAGCAGGAGATTGATTACAGCAACAGCGGATCCAGTTGGGCCAGTCGTGATACCTATGTCGGTCTTCGCGGCGATTTCGGCATGTTGCGCGCGGGCAAGTTCGACACGCCGTTCAAGCGGGCCCGCGGCCCGGCCAATCTTTTTGGAGATCAGGTCGGTGACATGCGGAATCTGACCCGTGTCGGCGATGCCCGCTTCGACGAGCGTGCACCCAATACCATTCATTACCAGACTCCGGCCCTCAGCGGCCTGCAATTCAACCTCGCCTATTCTTTGCATGAGGGGGATGATGCAGACGATGACGGCAGTGACGGTGCCTACAGCGCATCGGCGACCTGGAAAGAGGGCAATTTCGACATTGCTGTGGCTTATGAAAAATTCGAAAAAAATCGCAGCCGCGGAGGGCGTGATGCCATTCGTCTGGCCGCTGGCTACACGATAGGCAAGGCCAATCTAGTCGGCTTCTATCAGACAGCCGATCATGACGTCGAGGCCTTCGACAGCGACCTCTATGGTCTGGGCGCTAGCTACAAGCTGACCGACAAGACTGCATTCAAGGCTCACTACCTGGTTCGTTCGGCCGATCTGGCCGCTGCTGATTCCGACATGCTGGCGGCAGGCGTGGAGCATCATCTGGGAAGTCAGCTACGAGTCTACGCCAATTACGCCATCGTCTCGAACGAAGACAACGCCAATCTGACCCCATGGAATCAGGGTCGAACCACCCGCACGCCGGGTAGTCCCGGTGACAAGGCGTCGGGCCTGTCACTGGGCCTGAGATTCGATTTTTGAACAGCCCGATCAGTTTAATCAAATTGTCATACTTCATTCATAAACTGCACTCAGTGCAAGGAGAAATCAGATGATCAGATCGTTTCTTTCTACCGTTTCCTGCGCCGGCCTGCTGGTCGCCGGGACGGCATTCGCCCAGATCGAGGTTGACCCGGCCTTGCCCGAGTACGAGCCCGTTTCCGGCGTCTCCGGTAACCTGTCGTCGGTCGGATCGGACACGCTCAACAACCTCATGACGCTGTGGGCCGAGGCCTTTCAGGATTACTATCCCAACGTCAATATCCAGATCCAGGGTGCCGGCTCCTCGACCGCGCCGCCGGCCCTGACCCAGGGCACCGCCAACTTCGGGCCGATGAGTCGCCCGATGCGCTCTTCCGAAATCCAGGCTTTCGAGGAGAAGCACGGATATCCTCCGACCGCGGTCGGCACGGCCATCGACGTGCTCGCCGTCTACGTCAATAAGGACAACCCGATCAAATGCATGACCATGGAGCAGGTCGACGCAGTCTTTTCCGTCGGCCGTCGCTGCGGCGCGCCGGATAACATCGACCGCTGGGGTCAGCTTGGCCTGAAAGGCGACTGGTCCAACAGGGACGTCACGCTCTACAGCCGCAACGCCGTGTCCGGCACCTACGGCTTCTTCAAGGACAATGCGCTGTGCGGCGGCGACTACAAACCGTCGATCAATGAACAGCCGGGCTCGGCTTCGGTGGTGCAGGGCGTGACCGAATCGCTCAATGGCATCGGCTACTCCGGCATCGGCTACAACACCTCGGGCGTGAAGGCCATCGAGCTTACCGATGTCGGCAGCGACCAGTGCATTGCCCCGACGGCGGAGAACGGCGCCAACGGTCGCTACCCGCTGTCGCGGCTCCTGATGGTCTACGTCAACAAGAACCCGAACCGCGAGCTGCCCCCGCTCGAGCGCGAGTTCTTTCGGCTGGTTCTGTCGCGCCAGGGTCAGGAAGTCGTCGTGCGCGACGGTTATATTCCATTGCCTGCGTCCGCGGCCGCCCGCATCCGCGCAGAACTCGGTATCTGAACCGTTCGCGCGGATGATTCGATCGCTTACGGCCCCGGGGTTGCTTCCGGGGCCCTTTGATCCAGTGCCGGAGTCCGGCCTGATCCAGCAAAAAGAGTGACGGGATGAGCAGCAACGCCCAAACAGCCGAGCGCCGCCAGAGCTTCCTGCCCGACGCGGATGTCATGGCGCGACGACGTCGTCGCCGTTACCTGGCCGACGGCGGCGCACGCTGGCTGGTTCGCGCCGGCGGTGGCGGCGTGGTTATCGCTCTGGCCCTGATCTTCGTCTACCTGTTCAGCGAGGTTTTCCCGTTGCTCAAGGGCGCGTCCGTCGATACCCAGGCCAGCTACGTGGTGGACGGCTCGGGGGCATCCGAGCCGGCCTATCTTTCACTGGAGCGCTACGGCGAGATCGGCATGCGCTACAGCCGGGACGGCGAGCTGGTCTACTTTCGTCTCGGTGACGGCGAAGTGATTCGCCGGGTCGGGCTGGCTGTGCCGGAGGGCGTGACCGTGACCAGCGTCGGCAACGGTGAGCCGCGGGCGCGACAGATCGCTTTCGGTTTGAGCGACGGCACGGCCATCATCGTCAATCACGGCTTCGAATTGCAGTTTCCGGAGGCGGGCGTACGCGAAGTCGTGCCCGCGCCGGAGTTTCCGGTCGGGTCCGAGCCTGTCGTGGTCGATGATGCCGGCGCGGCGCTCTCCGCCATTGCCGTGCAGAAGTCCCGTGACGATACCGGCGTAGCTGCCCAGACAGATGATGGACGAACGGTATTCGTACGCTATCGCGTGAGTACGGGTTTTCTGACCGGCGAGCGTGAGGTGCGCCGCCAGGCCTACGAGCTGCCGGCGTCACCAGAACCAGTTACACATCTTCAGCTCAGCGCTAACCTCTGGAACCTGATCGGCGCCGATGTCGACGGCTACCTTGTCTACTGGGACATTGCCCGGCCCGGCGAGGCCGTCGTGCGCGACCGGCGACACATGGCCGACGATGATGAACAGATCACGAGCCTCCAGTACCTCAACGGTACTTTTTCGATCGTCGCCGGCACCTCGGCCGGCCGCCTGTCGCAGTGGTTTCTGGTCCGCGACGAAAACGAGGATGCCGGCGACAACGTCTTCCACCTGGCCCGGGTGCGTGATTTCGATCCGCACCCGGGCGCGATCACGGCGATTCAGCCTGAATATGCCCGCAAGGGCTTCGCGGCCGTGGACAGCAGCGGCCATCTGGGCATTCACTACGGCACCTCGGCGAGAACCCTGCTGCTCAAGCGGGTTTCCAAGCAGCCTCTGGTCGCTGTCGGTATCTCCCCGGTCAACAATCGCATCATCGTCGAGGACGATACCGGTCAGCTCACCGAGCTGGACTTGTGGAACGAGCATCCGGAAGCGTCGCTGAAGGCGCTCTGGGGCAAGGTCTGGTACGAAGGGCGCTCGAATCCGGAGTACGTCTGGCAGGCCTCCTCGGGAAGTGACAGCTTCGAGCCCAAGTACTCGATGACTCCGCTGACGGTGGGAACGCTCAAGGCGGCCTTCTTCGCCATGCTGTTTGCGATGCCGCTCGCCATCGCGGGTGCCATCTACACCGCTTACTTCATGTCACCGAAGCTGCGCGGCCTGGTCAAGCCGACTATCGAGGTGATGGAAGCACTGCCGACCGTCATCCTGGGTTTCCTGGCCGGGCTATGGCTGGCGCCGTTTCTCGAGAATCATATTCCGGTTGTCTTTACCGTGCTGGCGGGGCTTCCACTCGCCTTCCTGCTCTTCGCCTGGGGCTGGGCGCAGTTGCCCAGGGGCTTTCGCAACCGGATTCCGGGCGGTTGGGAAGCCGCGATCCTGGTGCCGGTCATCTGCCTGCTCGTGTGGGGGCTGGTCGAGCTGTCCCCGATCATCGAGGTCTGGTTTTTCGATGGCTCGATGCGGCAGTGGTTTACCGATATGGGCATTACTTACGATCAGCGCAACGCGTTGGTGGTGGGTATCGCCATGGGCTTTGCCGTCATCCCCACGATCTTCTCGATCGCCGAAGATGCAGTCTTCACTGTGCCCGGGCACCTCACTCAGGGTTCGCTGGCGTTGGGTGCCACGCCCTGGCAAACCGTCACGCGCGTGGTTCTGCTGACTGCCAGCCCGGGCATCTTCTCGGCGGTGATGATTGGGTTCGGCCGCGCCGTCGGCGAAACCATGATCGTGCTTATGGCCACCGGCAACAGTCCCGTGATGAATTTCAACATTTTCGAGGGCATGCGTACCCTGTCGGCAAACATCGCGGTGGAGCTGCCGGAGACCGCGGTCAACTCGACGCACTTTCGCATTCTGTTCATGGCCGGTCTCGTGCTGTTCGCCATGACTTTCATCGTCAATACCATCGCCGAGATCGTGCGCCAGCGACTGCGCGCGCGCTATAGCAATCTGTGAGGTCTCAGGCATGAAGCTCAGGGCGTGGTTCAGGTCTGGTGATCCGTGGATCTGGATGATCGGCGGTGCGTTGAGCATCTCGGTGATCATGGTGGTCGGCCTGCTGCTGCTGATCGCCGTGCGCGGATTCGGGCACTTCTGGCCGGCGCCGCTGGTCGAGACGACCGTAACGACTGTCGACGGCAGCCAATCGGTGATTCTGGGCGAGAGGGTCGAAAGCGAGACGCTGCCGGCCGACCGGGTGCCCGGGGCCGGCGAGTTCATCGAAGAAGGCACCCTGGTCATTTCGCGGTATTTGTTCAAGGTGGGCAACCGCGACCTGACCGGGCGTGACTTCGTCTGGCATCTTAAGCCCACGCTGGATGAGTTCCGGTACCCGGATGACGCGATGATGATCGAGCGGCGTGAATGGGGCAACTTTTACGGCTACCCGCTGCGGCTGGAGGAGAACGGACAGACGGTCGCCAGCGGCGAAACGCTCTGGAGCGAACTGCAGACTCGCATCCAGCGGGCCAACGAACTGCATGCACGCGTAGAGCGCATCGAGCGCCACGAAATCGGCCGGATCAACAGCAAGCTCGAGGCAATCCGTCTTGAGACGCGCGGCCTGGATCACCGCGGCGTGGTCGGAGCGGAACGCGAAGCCGCCATGGCCGATCTGGCGGCGCGCCGAACCGCGCTCGAAGAGGAATATGCCGATCTGCGGGCTCGACGAAACGAACTCCAGCAACGCGCTGAGCGCGATGTGCTGTACGCGCGCACCGCGAACGGTCCGGAACAGGCGATCGAACTTGACCGGATCGTGATGGCCTCCAGGAACAACTCGCTGAACCTGGCTGGAAAGCTCGGCTTTTACTGGCACCGCATCACCGATTTCGTTACCGGCTATCCGCGCGAGGCCAATACCGAGGGGGGTATCTTTCCGGCTATCTTCGGTACGGTCACCATGGTGCTGATCATGTCCGTTCTGGTTACGCCCTTCGGCGTGCTGGCCGCTATCTATTTGCGCGAATACGCCAGGCAGGGTCCGATCCTGCGAGTGATTCGCGTGTCGGTCTACAACCTGGCCGGCGTGCCGTCGATCGTCTTCGGTGTATTCGGGCTGGGCTTTTTCGTCTACATGCTGGGCGGCAGCATCGACGAGATGTTCTTCCCGGAGCGGTTACCTGCGCCTACCTTCGGCACGCCGGGACTGTTCTGGGCCTCGCTGACGCTGGCCCTGCTGACGCTGCCAGTGGTGATCGTGTCCACCGAAGAGGGACTGGCCCGGATTCCGCGCTCCGTTCGCGAGGGTTCGCTGGCCCTGGGCGCCACCAAGTGGGAGACCTTGTGGAAGGTGGTCGTGCCGCTTTCGGCCCCGGCCATGATGACCGGACTGATTCTGGCGGTCGCGCGCGCGGCCGGCGAGGTTGCGCCGTTGATGCTCGTTGGTGTGGTCAAGCTTGCGCCCAGCTTGCCGATAGACGGCGAGTTCCCCTACATACACCTCGAGCGCAAGATCATGCACCTGGGTTTCCATATCTACGACGTCGGTTTCCAGAGCCCCAACGTGGAGGCGGCCCGACCGCTGGTCTACGCCACGGCTTTGACCCTGGTGGTGCTGATCCTGATTTTGAACCTGACGGCGATCGCTATGCGTAATCGCTTGCGCGAAAAGTACCGTTCCGAGAGCGATTGAGATGATGAACAAATCGCAAAGACGCAAAGAGCACAAGAGATAATGCAAGACAATCAACACGCACTACAGGTTGCAGCCGGCGTTTCCATGAAAAAGAATCGCCGGGAACTCAACATCGAGCGCGAGGATATCTGTATCGAAACGCGCGCTCTCAACCTTTACTATGGCGCGGACCAGGCGCTGAAGAACGTCGACCTGCGCATTCCGCGCAACCGGGTGACCGCCTTCATCGGACCCAGCGGTTGCGGCAAATCAACCCTGCTGCGCTGCTTCAACCGGATGAACGACCTGATCGATATCTGCCGCATCGAGGGCGAGATCCTGATCGACGGACAGGATATTCACCACCGCGACGTCGATGTCGCCGAGCACCGTCGGCGCGTGGGCATGGTGTTTCAGAAGCCCAATCCTTTCCCCAAATCGATCTTCGAGAACGTCGCCTACGGTCTTCGTCTCCAGGGGGTCAACGATCGCCGCAAGCTGATGGAAGTGGTCGAAAACGCACTGCGATCAGCCGCCCTCTGGGACGAGGTTAAGGATCGACTGAACGACAACGCGTTCGGTCTGTCGGGCGGACAGCAGCAGCGCCTTGTGATTGCCCGGGCGATTGCCATCGAGCCGGAGGTGGTCCTGCTCGACGAACCCTGCTCGGCGCTCGATCCGATTTCGACGGCCAGGGTCGAGGAGTTGATCATCGAGCTCAAGCAGCGGTATACCATTGTCATTGTGACCCACAACATGCAGCAGGCAGCACGTGTATCGGACTTTACCGCTTACATGTATCTGGGCGAGCTGATCGAGTTCGACGACACCTCGCGGCTGTTTACCAACCCGCGCCGCAAGGCCACGGAAGACTACATAACGGGTCGCTACGGCTGAGCTATCCAGATTCTTCGGGCAATCAGCTTTCAAAGGACAGATAATCATGGACAAGCTGCATCTCGACAAACATATCTCGCGCCAGTTCAACGAGGAACTCGAGGCGTTGCGCCAGATGGTGATGAACATGGGCGGTCTTGCCGAAGAGATGATCAGCGATGCTACCCGGGCGCTGGTCGCGGGCGATTCCGGGCTGGCGCAGAAGGTTGTCCAGGCCGATGATCGTGTCAACGACATGGAGAAAGCCATTGATGAGCGCTGTATCATGATTCTGGCCAGGCGCCAGCCGACCGCCAGCGACCTGCGGCTGGTCGTTGCGATCATCAAGACCATCAATGATCTCGAGCGCATCGGTGACGAGGCTGAAAAAATCGCGCGCATGGCCATTCGTCTGACCGAGGTCGATCGCCCGCGCAACAACTATCGCGAGCTCGAGATCATGGGCCTGACCGTGCGCGGCATGCTCCATGACGCTCTCGACGGCTTCGTGCGATTGGCACCTGCAGTGGCAATCCACCTGGTGCGCGAAGACGACAAGGTCGATGCCGATTACGAAGCGGCCTTGCGCCAGTACCACACCTACCTTGCCGAAGAGCCGCGCAATACGCGTCGCATCATCGACGCCATCTGGGTGGCGCGCTCAATAGAGCGCATCGGTGACCATGCCAAGAACATCGGCGAGTACATCGTTTACCTGGTCGAAGGCAAGGATCTGCGTCATGCCTCGCTGGCTGAGATGGAACGGGAGCTCGGCGAAGATCGCGATTCGCATTAGGACCACTCCGGCAGCCATTCTCAGCTTTTGAGAAGCCCCCGTGCTGAACTGGCATCACGTTCAAGTGATGGAGTACAGCCATGCAGGTCGCTTTGAGAGTTCAACAGGCCCGTCCCCGGGTCCATCGTCGCGAATCATTCCGCCAGCATGTCCGGCAACTGGGCATGGTGGCCGGTGAACTCGTGGCTCTGGCCAGTCTGGCCGTGGCGCTTGCTGCCGGGTTGACGGTGCTGACCGGGCTCCTGGGTTGAGCCCGGTCCTGTTCCAACCCCTGTCAGGCCGCTTTTTCGGACTGACGAATGGGGCCGTTGAGCAGTGCGTCGCGGGTGGCCTCGACAATCATGTCGACCTCGGCCGAGGTGATGCCGAAAGGCGGCGTGTAGCGCAGGGCGTTGGCGCCGCCGTGGATCACGTTGATCCCGTGCATCCGCAGGTATTCCTCGGTGGAGTCTTCGCCGAAGGCCTTGTAGCGGCTGTTGTCGAGTTCGACCGAAAACAGCAGGCCGGTACCCTGGACGCGCGTGATGCGCCCGTCGAGCTCCGCGGCCAGCCTGCCGAATTTCTCCAGAAACTCCTGCCCGCGGGCAACGATGTTCTCGCGCAGCTCGGGCGTGATCTCGCGCAGAACCGCCGTGCCGACGTCGAGCGCGCGTGGGTTGGCGGTCATGGTGTTGCCGTAAACTCCTTTTCGATACAGGCCGGCGGCCTTTTCGTTCATGGCCAGGACCGACAGCGGGTACTGGCCGGCGTTGAGGGCCTTGGAATAGGTTTCCAGATCGGGCGCTTCCAGGCCTTCGAAGCCGGGGTAGTCGACGATCGACAGCACGCCCTGGCTGCGCAGGCCGGCCTGGATGGAATCCATCAGCAGCAGGGTGCCGTGTTCGGCGGTCAGGCGCCGCGTCTCGGCGTAAAACTCGGGCGTGATGGCCATGCCCGGATTGCCTTCGCCCATCACCGGCTCCATGAACATGGCCTCGATGAAGACCTTGTTCTTTTCGGCCCAGTCGAAAACCTGCCTGAGCTGCTCGATGTTGTTGGGCTCGACGGTAACCAGCGTGTCTTCGTCGCGATAGGACGCCAGATGCTGAATGTAGGTCTTGCGCGTGGAGTCGGAGAAGCGCGCCGGCTGGTCGGTGCGGCCGTGGAAACTGCCGGTAAGCGAAAGCCTGTGCAGTTTGAAGCCGGGTTTGGGGCCATCCGGGTCGGTCATCTGCTTGGCGTTGACATCAGAGATACGGGTGGCCACGCTGACCGCCTCGGAGCCGGAGTTCATGCACAGAAAGCGGTGGAACGGGCAGCCGTTGTCGCGGCGATGACCGATCTCGGCGCTCAGTTCATCGAAAAAGCGCTGGTGCGAGAAGTTCGGCGTCATGATGTTGGCCATCACGTGCGGCTGGTTCATGGCCGCAAGCACGGCTTCGGGCGCATGGCCCAGGCCGAGCATGCCGTAGCCGCCTGAATCGTGCAGCAGCGCACCCTTGGCGGTGACGATCCAGGGCCCGCGCGCAGCCAGCGCCACGTAGGGATTGACGCAGTCGTCGGCGTAGAAGTTGACGTAGCCCGATTGCAGGGCTTCTTTCTGCGCCGCCTCGTCGATGCCGATCAGATCGGGGTAGGCTTCGCGCCAGCATTCGAGCACACCCAAAGCGTCGTCGACCGCCTGTCCAAGTCGGGGGTCGCTGTTGGCGAATCGTTCGATGACGTCGTCGGTCAGGCCGGTGGTCAGCGGCTTGCCGCCGAGCTGGCGCAGGGTGTCGAGTTTGTTGATGATGCTCACGCGCGTCTCCTTCGAGAATGTGGGCTGGTGTCGCAGCGGGTCAAACTGTCTATTGTAACAAGGCGGGGCCGCGAAAGCCTTTTCAGTCAGGCTCGGGCTCGCCGCTGCCCGGGCGGGCGCGCGCGATCCGGATGACGCGCCCGCCGCCGGCCCGATCGTCGATGCGGATGCGCCAGTCGGCAGCCGGCAGCCAGCCCCGGCCACGCTCGGGCCATTCGACCAGCAGCAGGCTGCCTTCGGTCAGCAGATCTTCCAGCCCGAGGTATTCGATCTCTTCGCCGTGGCCGAGGCGGTAGAGATCGAGATGGTGGATGTTCCGGCCGCCGATCGTGTAGCTTTCGATCAGCCCGTAGCTGGGGCTCTTGACCCGGCCTGAAAAGCCCAGCGAACGCAGCAGCCCGCGCACCAGGGTGGTCTTGCCGGCGCCCAGATCGCCGGACAGGTAGACGATGCCGCCGCCGGCGAACAACTCGGCCAGCTCGGCGCCCAGCGCCAGGGTGCCCGCCTCGTCAGCCGGCTTGAAGGTGATCGCGTCAATCACGCCGGCAGCACCCGGGCGAGTTCGTCGATCAGATCTCCGGCGAGTATCTGCCGGGTTGTTCGGGCCGCACGGTCACCGGCCAGGGCATGGGCAAGCACGCCGCAGCAGGCGGAATCAAAAGGCGTGAGTCCCTGGCCAAGCAGCGAGGCGACGATGCCGGTCAATGCGTCGCCCATGCCGGCCGAAGCCATGGCGGGGTTGCCGTACGGACACACGGCGGCCGGCGATCCGGGGCCGGTGACGAGGCTGCCGTGGCCCTTTAGAATCACGACCGCGTCAAAGCGCTCGGCCAGCGTCGTGGCAGCGGCGAAGCGGTCGGCCTGGATGCTGGCGACGTCGGATTCGAGCAGCCGCGCGGCTTCGCCCGGATGTGGGGTGAGAATCCAGTTCTCGCGCCGCCGCGGTTCGGCCGCCAGCAGGTTGAGCGCGTCGGCATCGACTACCAGAGGTCTGTCATGTTCCGCCGCGCGCCGCCACAGCGCGCGCGCCCACTCGTCCTGTCCCAGACCCGGCCCGAGCGCCAGCACGTCGGCGCGCTCGACCAGTTGCTCGAAGTCTTCGAGCGTCTCGACGCCGTGGCTCATCAGTTCGGGCTGGAGGCTCGGGGCGAGGGTGGCGTGGTCGGCGCGGGTGGCAAGCGTGACCAGGCCGCTGCCGCTGCGCAGCGCCGCACGGCCGGCCAGCACCGGCGCGCCGGCCATGCCGTGGTTGCCGCCGGCTATCAGCACCCGCCCGAGCATGCCCTTGTGCGCGTCGGCCGCTCGCGGCCGCAGGCAGTAACGCAGCCGTGACGCATCCAGCAGGGTGGCCTCGGGCGCGACGGCGTTGTGGATTGCCGCCGGCGTGTCGAGCGCATCGAACAGCACGTCGCCGCAGAATCGGCCGGCCTGGCCGGTGTGCAGCCCGCGTTTTCGGCCGATGAATGTCACGGTTGCATCGGCCTGTACACAGTGGCCCAGCGGCACGCCGGTATCCGCGCTCAGGCCCGACGGCACGTCAATGGCCAGCACCGGGCGGCCGGCGTCGTTGATGTGCTCGATCAGCCGGGCGTAGTCATCGCGTACCGGCCGGTCCAGGCCGGTTCCCAGCAGGGCGTCGACGATGACGTCGCCGCGCAGGCGCTCTCCGGGGGCTGCGATGCCGCCCTCGAGGGCCAGCCAGTCGCGTGCGGCCTTTGCGGCGCTGCCGGCAAGCTCATCGGCTGGTTTCATGGCGATCAGCTGAACCGACAGGCCGGCCTCGCGCGCCAGTCGGGCCATGACGTAGCCGTCGCCGCCGTTGTTGCCGCCGCCGCAGCAGATGGTCAGCGCCCGGGCTTCGGGCCAGCGGGCGCACAGGATCTCGAAGGCGCGTCGTCCGGCCCGGCGCATCAGCTCGTAACCATCGATGCCGTGCTCGGCGATGGCCAGGCGGTCGAGTTCGCCGACCGTGGCGCCACGGTAGAGCGGCACGGTGGGATAATGTTGCCCATGAGTCATGATCGCGATTATAGGCAAAGCGGCGGGGACCCTGCCGCGCTGGTCGAGCGCATTCGCCAGTGGGGTCGCGAGCTGGGCTTCTCGGCGGTCGGCGTGACCGACACTGATCTGTCGGGTTACGAAGAGGACCTGGATGCCTGGTTGGCGGAAGGGCGCCACGGCGAGATGGCCTGGATGGCCGCCCACGGGCGCAAGCGAAGCCGCCCGGCGCTGCTGCACCCCGGCACGCGTTCGGTCATCGTCACCCGCATGGACTATCTGCCCGAGACAGCGCGTCCGGTCGCCGAGCTGCTCGACGAGCCCGAGCGCGCGGTGGTGTCGCGCTATGCGCTGGGCCGCGATTACCACAAGCTCATCCGCAAGCGGCTCAAGAAGCTGGCCGAGCGCATCGAGGCCGAGATCGGTCCGTTCGGTCATCGCGTGTTCACCGACTCGGCGCCGATAATGGAAAAGCCGCTGGCGGAAAAGGCCGGGCTGGGCTGGATCGGCAAGCACACTCTCGTCCTGAGCCGTCATGCGGGCTCCTGGTTCTTTCTGGGCGAAATCTTTACCGACCTGGAGCTGCCGCCGGACGAGCCGGTCAGCCAGCACTGCGGCAGCTGCCGGCGTTGCATCGACGTGTGCCCCACCCAGGCAATCACGGCGCCGTATCAGCTCGACGCGCGTCGCTGCATTTCCTATCTGACCATCGAGCTCAAGGGCTCGATTCCCGAAGAGCTGCGGCCGCTGATGGGCAACCGCGTGTTCGGCTGCGACGACTGCCAGATGGTGTGCCCCTGGAACCGCTACGCGCAGTTCAGTGAAGAAGACGACTTCACGCCGCGCAAGGACCTGGACGCCGGCGATCTCGTCGAGCTGTTCGGCTGGGACGAGGCTACTTTTCTTGCGCGCACCGAGGGCAACGCCATTCGCCGCACCGGCCACGAGGGCTGGCTGCGCAATCTGGCCGTGGCCCTGGGCAACGCACCGACCACGCCCGAGGTTGTCGAAGCCCTGCGCGCGCGCCTGACCCATCCTTCGGAGATCGTGCGCGAGCACGTGCAGTGGGCGCTGGCCCGGCATCAGGCCGGGTAGGGCGCCGCGGACCTGGCGATTACTCGACCCGGATCGGGATGCGCGCAATCACGTGCCGGCGCATGTGTCGCCGCGGTACCGCACTGGCCGGCAGGCTGTAGCGGTTGACCTTGATGCCCTTCTTGCGCATGCGCTCACGACTGCCGGTCAGCAGCGGGTGCCACGCCGGCAGCGGCTGTCCGAAATGCAGGCGGCGATAGGCGCAGGTATCGGGCAGCCAGTGGTAGCGGGGCACGTTGGAGGCGCTGAGCTGATGGCAGTGCGGCATCTTCTCCTGCCGGTTTTCATAGTCGCTGCAGCGCACCGTGTCCATGTCCAGCAGCGGGCAGGCCACGCCGTAGACGGTGACTTCGGTGTTGCCCTTCTCGCGCATCAGGCAGCACTGGCCGCAGCCGTCGCACAGGGCTTCCCATTCTTTCCGGTTGAGCTCACCCAAGGAGAAGTGCTCCCAGAATCTTTCTCGCATGTTTCAGAACCCATCAGCCCTTGACGTTGACGATCTGGCGCAGGACGTGGACGACTTCGGTCAGGTCCTTCTGGTTTTCCATGACCTCGTCGATGTCCTTGTAGGCCGCCGGAATCTCGTCGACAACGCCCTTGTCCTTGCGGCTGATCACGCCTTCGGTCTGCTTTCTCAGATCGTCGGCGGTGTAGCGCTTTCTGGCCTGGGTGCGGCTCATGCGCCGCCCGGCGCCGTGGGCGCTGGATTCGAAGCTGTCGGGATTGCCCAGGCCGCGCACGATGTAGCTGCGCGTGCCCATGCTGCCGGGCACGATGCCCAGCTCGCCGCGGCCGGCGCGAATCGCGCCCTTGCGGGTCACCCACACCTGGTCGCCGAAATGCTGCTCGCGGGTCACGTAGTTATGGTGGCAGTTGACGGCGTTCTTGGTGATGGTGAACGGCGGCAGATGACGACGCAGGCCTTCGAGCACCAGTTGCATCATCTCTTCGCGGTTCTGGCGGGCATAGCTCTGCGCCCACTCGACGGCTTCGACGTAGTCGTCGAAGTGCTCGGTGCCTTCGCGCAGGTAGGCCAGGTTGCGGTCGGGCAGCTGAGTGTTGAGGCGCATCATGTCCTCGCGCGCCTTTTCGATGAAGTAGGTGCCGATGGCGTTGCCGATGCCACGGCTGCCCGAGTGCAGCATCACCCAGACCTGTCCGGATTCGTCCAGGCACACTTCGATGAAGTGGTTACCGCCGCCGAGCGTGCCCATCTGCTGGACCCAGCTCGAGCGTTTGCCCATGCGCTTCATCACGTCGGGGTGCTTGGCCAGCACGCGCTCGAGACCGGGCTTGAAGCGTTTGGCCGCGTTCACCCGCGCGCGCTCGCTCTCGTGCTGGGCAAAGCCCACCGGCACGTCGCGCGAGATCTGGCCGAACACGCGCTTGAGCATGCGCTCGTCAAGGTCTTCGGCCCGCAAGGACAGCTGCAGCGCCATCATGCCGCAGCCGATGTCCACTCCGACGGCGGCGGGAATGATGGCTTCGCGGGTGGCCAGCACCGAGCCCACGGTCGAGCCCATGCCCAGATGGGCATCGGCCATGGCGGCAACGTGGCGATGAATGATCGGCAGCTGCGCCGCGTTCTCGAGCTGCTGCCGGGCAGCCGGGTCGAGATCCTTTGCCCAGCTGCGAATGGGCCAGGGCCCCGTCGTTGGCTGAGTCTGAACAGTCATGAATGCAACCTTCCTTCTGATGCCGATCCTTGGGTGATGCCTGTGCGGGTCACGCCGGTCTTGCGGGCGCAGGCAAGCGACCGTCGGGGCCGGGGCCGCGGCGGCAATCACGCAGTTATCGGAAATATGCACAACGGCCGCAAAGCCGGCGCGAGTCACTTTGTTGTACATATATACACTAGCATGAACGCCCCCGACCGGGCCAGTCGGCGCCGCGTTTTCCGGCGCCCGGCGGCGGCGATTGCCTGGGCAGTGGGGTGGTAATCGGATCGGTTATGATTCAGGCGTTTACCGTCAAGAGCCTGCAGGTCAGCTGCCGATGCGAAGAGTCTACAAGTCGAAAATCGATGCCTGGCTGCTGGCGGCGCTGGCCGGCGGCGTGGCGGTCCTGGCCTATATCGCCGGCATGACGCTGATGAGCGGGGGGCCGATGGTCCGGCTGCAGAGCCTGATCGTGGTCGCTGCTCTGGCGCTGACGCTCTGGGTGCTGCTCGGCACCCGTTACACCATGGAACCCGAGCGGCTGCTGATTCGCAGCGGCCCGTTCAAGTGGACGATCGCGCTGGCCGACATTCGCGCCATCAAATCCACCAACAATCCGGTGGCCAGCCCGGCGCTGTCGCTGAAAAGGCTGCGGATCGACTACGGCAAGGATCAGGTCGTGCTGATCTCGCCGCGCGATCGCGACGCATTCGTGCGCGAGCTCGAGAGCCTTCGCCGCCAGGCGCGTTGATCACGCGCTGCTTGAAGGCTCAGGACTGCAGGTGCGCGAGCAGCTCGTCGAAGTAGTCGCGGATGCGCGCGGCGTTGGTGCCGGTATCGCTCAGGCCCACGCGCGACTTCGAGCGCACGTCGACGGCGCTGCCGCCGTCCGCGCCGCGGATGCGAATGACCACGTCGTCCTTGAAGCCGAACCAGAAGGTCGTGGCGGTCGCTTCGATGCGGCCCTGGGCCTCGTCGGCCGCGACGATTTCCCAGCCCTGCGCCCGGGCAACCGCCAGGGCGTGCTCGAAGGCGATGGCCGGCCAGGCGTCGATCTTGAGCGTCTGAATGTCGGGATAGGCCTCGCGCTGCTTGCGCGCCGTCTGTTCGCCGGCGTACTCGGGCGGGTTGGGTGCATCGGCTCGCAGCGGCGCAATGGCGACGAACTCGGGCGGGTCGGCGGTGTCGGTGGTGATGTCGTGAATCTTCGGCACCGAGCCCGCGCTTTGCGCCAGACTCCAGGGGATGCCGGCGGTGGCCAGGCCAACGACCAGCGCGGCGACCAGACCCGCCGCTCCGCCGCGGCGCGTGGTCGGAATCAGCAGCAGCGCGATCGCCAGCGCCGCGGCGGCCACGCCGCCGTACACGGCCCAGCGCATCAGGGTAAAGCCAAGGCGGAAATCCCACAGCCCCAGGCGCGTGCCCGGCCCGGCCAGAAGTAGTGCAGTAGCGGCCACGATAGCGACCAGGAGAATCAGTTGAACTAATCGGTGCATGTCGAACCCCTCGCCTGGATGGGCGAAACCATCAGTAAGCTCGTTATGCAAGCTATCATACGGGCCATTGTCAAAGCGAGAACGGATCTTCGTGTCTGAGGCTCTCAAACGACTTTACCGGCTTGTGTTTTCGGGCTGGCCGCTGCTGGTGCTGCTGTTGTTCGGCGCGTTGTTCGCCTTCCGGGCCTGGGTGGTGGAAAATCATTACGGTCAGGCGCTGGCCTGCGAAGGCTGTTTCTTCATGCCGGCACTCTTGCAGGATCTATGGATTCTGGTCATAGCCTGCGGCTTGCTGCTTGTGGTGATCCTGTCGCCATGGCGACTGATTTCGCTGGTGGCAAGTCTGGCGCTGGGGATCCTGTTCCTGGCCTACGTTGCCGACGTTTATATTCTGCATGCATTCGGCATACGTCTGTTCCTGGCCGATGTGGCCATCTATGGTCTCAACGCCTACTTGATCTTCGAGCAGTTCTCGTCTTGGGCCGGAGGGCCATTGGCGAGTGCTGTAGTTGTCTTGGTTCTGGTGCTCCTGGCTGTTATCCCGGCGCTGCTTCCGCGACCAAAAGCGCCGCGAGTGGCATGGATCGTGGTGGCTATCGCCGCGCTGGCGTCCTCGACGGCGGCGCTCACCGACGAGCCTGATTTCGTCAATAGTTGGATCTATGCCAATTTTCTGCAGGCCAATAGTCACACCAGCGAGTCGGTACGCTATAGCCCGGCGGAAGCAACGCAGCATATGGCCGCCTATGAGGAGCATTTTCCGACGCGCTGCGTCGACGCCCCGATCGACCGGCGAAACGTCATAATCCTGCTCGTCGAGTCGCTGTCGAACTATCAAAGCAAGCTGTTCGGTGGCCACCTGGATTGGACGCCTGCGCTCGATGCCGTAGCTGCAAACAGCGTTCGATTCACCCACATGCATGCGGGCGGTTTCAGCACTGTTGAAGGATTGATCAACACGCTCGGCGGAGTACGGCTGTGGGCCCCCTTTCAGCATCTGTTCGACTCGGCGGGCTTCACCAATGCGTGGGGAATCGAGGATGGTTTGGTGAGAATTTTCTTGCGAGCCGGTCACCATACGGCTTTTCTGAGCACCAGCCCGTTGAACTTCCTCCAGTGGGGTGAATGGCTGGATGATGCCGGCTTCCAATACATCGAGGGTAACCAGCACCCCTTCTACCGTGACTGGCCCAAGGTCTCTTTTCACGCGGCCGCCGACGAGGCTCTCTATCGGCGCGCCCTGCAGTGGATGGAACAGCGGGATCAGGATGAGCCTTATATGCTGGTACTGGAGACGGTCAGCAGTCACCAGCCTTTCATCAATCCCGATACCGGCGCCTACGACATGGAAGGCACCTTCCGCTATGCTGACCACTGGGCCGGCTGGTTTCATGACCAGCTCGAAACACGCGGCTATTTCGACAGCGGCGTGCTGGTCATTCTGGGCGACCACCGCAGCATGACGCCGATCAGCCAGGCCGAACACGAGAACTTCGGCCGGGCAGCCGCTTCACTGATCCCCCTCATTGTTGTCGATCGGGAGTGGGCGGGTCCGTCGGTAGTCGATCGGGTCCATGGCCAGGCCGATCTGGTGCCCGGGTTTCAACAGCGCCTGTACGGCGAGGTCTGCCTCGACGGTGTGCAGACGGCGTTGTTCGAAAACAGCGACGCGCCGCCTGGCTGCGCCTTCCATCTGCGCGGCACGCCGCGCGGCATCGTCGATGTGTTCTGCGACGATGGCGCAGGGCAGGTCAGGCTAGACGGTGACGACACGCGTTTCGTCGAGAGCAACGGTCTGTCGCGGCAGCGTCGGGAGCAATTGCTCAACGTGATCGCCGTCGAGCGTCTTCGCGGTCTGCAGCGCCGCCGGCCGCAAAAGCCATGACCCCGCTGGCGCAGGCGATCGAGGCGGCGCAGGCGGACACGCTCGGCTGGCTGCAGACGTTGCTGATTGCCCTCATCCAGGGCCTGACCGAATTTCTTCCCGTCTCCAGCCAGGCGCATCTGGTGCTGTATTCCTGGGTCACCGGCGGTGCTTATCAGGGCCTGGACTTCGACATCATCCTGCATGCCGGGTCGCTGCTCGCCGTGGTGGTGTACTTCCGGCGAGAACTCGTGGCCATGGCGCGCTCCTGGTTCGGGTCGCTGGCCGGGGGCGGTGGTGATCGTGATTCCCGCCTGGCCTGGTGGCTCATCATCGGTACCCTGCCGGCCGTGGTCTTCGGCTTCTTGCTCAAGGATCTGGCCGAAGAAGAGTTGCGCGCGATCTGGATCATGGCCGCATCGCTGGTCGTCTTCGGCCTGGTGCTGGGCTGGGCCGATCTGCGCGGGCGGCGTGAGCACGATGAGCATCAGCTGGGTTTGAAGGGCGTGCTCATCATCGGGTTTGCCCAGGTGCTGGCGCTGATTCCCGGAACCTCGCGCTCGGGTATCACCATCACCGCGGCGTTGTTTCTGGGCCTGACGCGCGAAGCCGCGGCCCGCTTTTCCTTCCTGCTGTCGATCCCGGTGATCACCGGCGCCACCGTGCTGGGGCTGCGCGATCTGTCGGTCGCCGAGCTTTCTGCACCGTGGGCGCTGCTGCTGCTCGGTTTTGTCGTCTCGGCGGTGAGCACCTTCCTCTGCATCCACTATTTCCTGGCGTTCATTCGCCGCATCGGCATGCAGCCGTTTGTTGCCTACCGCGTTGTGCTCGGGCTGGTGCTGCTCGGGCTGGTGTTGCTGTAACCGATTACGACTGTGCTGGGCTGGCGCCGGGCGCGGGCGCGCCTCTGCGCAGAAATCAACCCGGCAGGAATGGGAATGACATTCCTGCCGGGTTGATGACCACCGGCTTCGGCGTTGAAAGCGCCGCCACGCGAGTGTCTGGCCGGGATGGCTCAGAAGCTGAAAACGCGGATGCCCGGGTCCAGCATCTGCGCGGCCATGTCCAGTGGCGTGGCCACGCCCACACCGTCGATCAGGTCTTCCTTGCTGTAGTCGCTGTGGGGCAGATACAGCGCACAGACGTTGGCAGTGGCCCCTTGCTGCAGCAGCCCGCGCATCATCTGGCCCGGGGTGACGTTGTTTGGCCGGAGCGCGGGCGCGTCATATTGCTGCAGCGCCAGATCACCGGCGGTGTCACACAGCAGGATGTTCACCTTGGCGCCTTGCTGAGCCATCGTGCTGGACAGCACCATCGCCATGCCCTGGGTTTGCAAGGATTCGCTGGTCACGATGACCAGCACTTCATCGACCTTCTGTGAATCGGCTGCGTGGGCGCCGATCGAGGCGGCGAAAACCATGGCTGCCGCCACTACTGTCTTGAGCATGTTCATCATCGCGTTGTTCTCCTTGGGGTTGAGGGTGGTTCAGAGCGCCCTGGTGAAAAAACACCAGTCGGTGCAGCCGTAGCCGCTACTGGCTGTTTCCCCTTTCATTGGACATGGTGAGGTCTCCTTGAGTGGGGGACGACCGTGCGGGCCGTGTGCACGTGCGCTGCAAATAAGGGCTTGCCTGCCGTCGCGCTTGAGGGGCACGGGTAATACAGGAATATTAGATTATCATGATACAGCGTTGTCGACTGGGTATCCAATGGATCGGTCATTTATCGCTGACAGCGCTGGCTCATGCCTTCTCGGCAAGCCCCCTTCAGGGTGATCATCGACTGTTTTTCGGGCAAACGATCGAATTCCCTGATGCGCAACATGTTGTGTTGACAGTGCGTCTGTTCCCCATTATCTTGTGCCATGCTGGTACTCGACGGCGGTGCGGAAAGGTTCACCACCGCCCGAGGGTTTAATAGGGAATCCGGTGCAAGTCCGGAACTGCCCCGCAGCGGTAAGCGAAAACGAAATGCAGCATCAGCACTGGGCCGCAGATTGTCCGGGAAGCGCTGCAGAGTAGGTGGCTCCATCGATCAGCATGATCAGGGCACCGCGTTCGCAAGTCCGAAGACCTGCCGGCACGTCGGGTGCAATTGCAAGCTCGCCCGGCGCGGGTAACCGCTTCCGCGGGGAGGCGTGTTGCGCGGGGACTCCATGGCGCCGGGTTGCGGCCTGCCCCGAAGCGACGTTCTCCGAAAGCGGTGTTGCCCACAGGTCCTGCGCGAGGGAGCAGGAGAATGTGCCGCAGCGTCAGTGAACTGAACGTTCCTGCGCGCCGCAAACGGAGTCAAATCATGGATTATTCCGAACTCTCAGCGCAGCCGGAGACGGCTGAGCGCTCTTCTTCCACCCGTGCCTCCTGCGCCAGCGATAAAGCGCATACGCATGACGGCAAGGCGGGCGAGCATCATCACAGCGGGCTGAAAAACATCATCAAGCGTGATGGTCGCGTCGAGCCCTATATTCCCGGCAAGGTCAACGGTTGGGGGCAGTGGGCAGCGGCCAATATCGGCCGGCAAGTCGACTGGTCGGCTGCGGTCATTGACGCCGTCAGCGCCATGCCGGAAACCGCGCCCAGCGCCGAGCTGCAGGAAAAGCTCATCCGCAGCTGCCTCGATCACGACACCTGGTCGTGGTACCTGATGGCCGGGCGCTTGTATGCATCGCATCTGCACAAGACCATTCATGGCTCACGCATCCCGACTCTGGCCGCGCTGCACGAACGCATGGTCGAGGATGGCATCATGAAGCCGCTGGCCTATGATGGGGAAGAGTACGCGCTGGCCAATACATGGATCGATCACAAGCGCGACTATGAGACACCGCACTTTTCGCTGCACTACCTGCGCCGCAAATACAGTTTGCAAAATCGTATTACCGGTCAGGAATATGAAACCCAGCAGTTTGTGTACATGCGCATGGCCATGGCTCTGGCCGAGCATGCGCCTGCCGAAGAGCGCATGGCGCTGGTCGAGCGCTATTATCGCGCCTTTTACCGCAAGCTGATCTCCGCGCCCACGCCCAACTATGTCAACCTTGGAACGCGTCTGCGCGGTTTCGCGTCATGCTGCCTTTATGTCAGCGGTGATACCGAACAGTCGCTTGCCATCGGCGACCACATTGCCTATCGCATGACGGCGGCTTCGGCCGGGATCGGCAGCCACATCATTACCCGCAGCAAGGGCGACCCGGTGCGTGGCGGGGCCATTGAGCACATGGGCAAGCTGCCGTACTTTGCCGCGATGGGCAAGGCCATTCGCGCCAATATGCAGGCCGGTCGCGGCGGCGCCTGCACGACCTATTACTCGGGCTTTGATCCCGAGGCCGAGGTGATTGCTCATTTGCGCAATCCGCGCAGCACCGAAGACCGCAAGAATCGCGATCTGCATTATGCGCTGGTCACCAACCGCCTGTTTGCCGCCCGGGCGGCGCGCAATGAGCGCGCGTTTTCCTTCAACGTGCACAATGCACCCACGCTGACCGAGCTGTTCTTCAGCGGTGATGCCAAGGGCTTTGCCCGCGAGTATGCCCGTCTGGAGCGGGATGAGTCATTCGAAAAACAATGGTTCAGCCCGCGTGATCTGGTTCTGACCGCGCTCAACGAGGCGCTTGAAACCGGCGTGGCGTATCTGGTCAACATCGACGAGATCAATCGCCATACGCCGTTCAAGGAGCCGATTCATTCAAGCAACCTGTGTCTGGAGATCTGTGAGCCCAACCGCCCTTATCAGGACATGCGCGACCTCTACAGCAGTGAAGAGGTCGGGCGTATCACCGTGGCCGACGAGCACGGCGGCGCGCATTATTTCAACTTCAATCAGGAACTGAGGCTGTCTTGTGGACGCAGGGTGTTTGCCGGAGAGCTCGAGGCCGGGGATCAGCTGGCGGGCAAGCGCCGTGGCAGTCGTGCCGAATGTGCCGGCATCAAGGTGGCTGGCGTGCTTGAAAGCTACCCGGAGCCCGAGGTGGCTCTGTGTTCGCTGGGCGCCATTGCGCTGGACAACTTGCCCGACGGCGATGACGAGGCCTATCAGGAGGCGATGTATCTGACGCTCAAGATGATCGACTACTGTATCGATCATGCCGACTACGTTTTGCCTCATGTCGGCGTGACCGCCCGCGCGCGGATGAACGCCGGTGTGGGTTTGATGGGCGTGGCGGCGCACATGGCGCGCAGGAGACTGCAATTCGACACTCGTCGCGGCCGCGAGGAGCTGCACCACATCGCCGAGCGACACATGTACCACGCCATTCGTGCTTCGCTTCGCCTGGCTCGGGAGCGCGGCAAGCCGCGCTGGATACACAAGACGAAATGGCCCGACGGCTGGCTGCCGATCGATACCTACAATCGCAATGTCGATGAGCTGGGTGATTTCGAATACTGCTACGACTGGGAAGCCCTGCGCGCCGAGGTGGTCGCCAACGGCGGCATTGGTCACTCCTGCCTGGTGGCTTTCATGCCGGGTGAATCGTCTTCCAAAGCGCTGGGCCAGCCCAACTCGATCTACCCGGTGCGTGATGTGGTACTCGGCAAGACCGACGGCAGCGTGACGGTGCGCTGGGCGGCACCGGACAGCGACGACCCGCAGGTGGCTTATCAATCGGCCTGGGATATTGCCGAGATCGACATGATCAAGGCTTATGCCGTGTTTCAGAAGTTTACCGATCAGGCCATCTCGGCCGACTTGTGGCGGCGGATTGCCGACGACAGCAAGGTCAGCAGCAGCGAATTGCTCTCGCACTATCTGGCGATGTTCAAGTATGGCCTGAAGACGCGCTACTACTACAACTCGAACGTGGCCTCCGACAAGTCCATTGCCAACGCCGGCAGCATGACCGATGCCGAAGACACAAACGGTTGTGACAGCTGCACGCTGTAACGGCAGTGCCGCGCTTGTTGTTTGTTCGTATTTTTTCCTGCTCGGCGAAGCCGATCAGGTCACATCAAGTTCGAGGAGTTTAATCGATGACTACCGTGTTGCCAGACAAGATCTTCAACACCGAAAAGACTGACTACGCAAAGCCGGAGATCCTTCTCGGCGAAGCGCCCGGGCTGTTCGATACCATCAACAAGTCCTACCCGGAGCTGTGGAAGCTTTACAAGACGCTCAAGTCTCAGGACTGGGACGAAAACGAGTTTGACTACGCGCCCTGCAACGTGCAGTTCAAGACCTGTGACAAGACCACCTGGGACATGATGGTCAAGACCCTGGCCTGGCAGTGGGAAGCCGACAGCGTGGCCGCGCGCTCCATTGCCGGGGTGCTCGGGCCGGTTTGTACCAGCAGCGAGGCCTGGGCAGGCTGGCTGGAAATCACCCGCAATGAAATCGTGCATGCGGCCACGTATTCCGAGATCGTGCGCAACAGCTTCGACGATCCCGACGAGATTCTTGATGACATCCTGGCGGTTCAGGAGGCCATGGCGCGGCTCAAGGTCGTAACCGAAGTCTTCGATGAGGCCTGGCAGGTCAGCTACGACTACGCCCGCGGCGCCCGGCCGAACAACCAGGAAACCTTCAATGCCGTCTACCTGTTCATTGTCGGTCTTTTGTGCATGGAGCGTATTCAGTTCATGGCTTCGTTTGCCGTTACATTCGGCATCTGCGAAGGCACCGGTCTGTTCCAGCCCATCGGCAAGGCAATACAGAAGATCGCCCAGGATGAGTTCGAGGTGCACGTGACCTATGGCAAGGAGGTGCTGCGGGCGCTCTACAGGACCGAGCGCGGGCGCACCGCTTTCGAACAGTGCCGCGAGCGCATCGTGGCCATCATCGAGGAGGTCACTCGAAGTGAGGCTGAGTGGACACGCTACGCTTTTTCGGAAGGCCGCGAGTTGACCGGCATCACCTGTGAAATGATGCTCGACTGGGTCTATTTCGCGGCCACGGACGTGGCTTCATTCCTTGGTCTTGAAGCGGAAGTGAGTTTCCCCCTGGTTCATGAAAACCCGCTCAAGTACATGGAAAACTGGCTGGACATGAGCAAGATCCAGGCTTCCAATCAGGAAGAGGATACCGCGCAGTACAAGGTCGGCGTGATGCAGCGCGACGATGAAGACGCAGTATTCGACGTGGATTTCTAGCCGCAACCGCCCTGCGCCGACGCAGGGCGGACGGCCGCCGGGTCAGGACTGACCCGGCGGCGTGATATCGGCAGCGGCTTCACCCACCGGAGCGATGGGTCCGGCCTCCAGCGGCGGGATCGGTTCTTCGGCCAGCTTGTGTTCAAGGTATTCCAGCGCCGCCTCGAGCTGGGCGTCGCCGCCGGTGGCGCTGGCGTGTGGCGGGTTGGCGACTTCGATATCGGGTGCGACGCCGCGGCCTTCGATGATCCAGTCGCCGGTCATGTCGAACTGGCCGGTTTCGGCGATGCGTGCCAGGCCGCCGTCGCGCAGGCGGTTGTTGTCCGACAGCCAGATCCCGGCGCCGGCGGTACGCTGGCCGATGACCGGTCCCAGGCCCAGCGACTTGACCGCGGCGGCGAAGGTCTCGCCATCGGAGTAGGTGAAGCGGTCGGCCAGCACCACCAGGTGGCCGCGGAAGGCCTGCTGCATGTTGGTGTACGGCGGGCCGTTCGGTCCCTGCCAGAAGGCCCAGGCCCGGCGCAGCAGCTTTTCGATCACCCAGCTGTCGATGTTGCCACCGCGGTTGCGGCGCACGTCGATGATCAGCGCGTCGCGGTCGTACTGGGCGTAGAAGTCGCGCACGAAACCGGCGAAGTCTGACGAGCCCATGGCATACAGATGCAGATAGCCGACCCGGCCGTCGCCGGCGGTCTGCACCCGCTCGGCGTTGGCGCGCAGCCAGTCGCGATAGCGCAGGCGGGTTTCGGTGCGCATGGAAACCGGCTCGATGATGCTGCGGTGGCCGCTCTTGCCGCGGGCGACATCGAGCAGCACCTGCTGGCCGGCCTGGCCGCGCAGTGCGCGCGCCACTTCGGCGCGGCTGGCCACGGGTGAGCCGTTGATGGCGACGATGACATCGCCATTGCGGATATCGACGCCCGGGCGCTCGAGCGGGCCCGCATTGCCGGGCAGCTCGGGGTCGCTGCGGTAGACATGCTCGATCACGACACCGTCTTTGCTGGCGGCAAGCCGGGCCCCCAGGCTGGACGGCTCGGGCGCGTCGCGGTCGCTGCGGTAATCGCCGCCGCGCACCTGGGAGTGCAGAATGCCCAGCTCGGCGATCATCTGGCCGAGCAGGTCATCGAGCTCGCGACGGTCGTTGACGCGATCGACCAGCGGCTGATAGCGCTCGCGAACCGCCGCCCAGTCCACGCCGCGCATGGCCGGGTCGAAGGAGAAGTGGCGGTGCATGTTCCAGGCATCGGCGAACATCTGTCGCCACTCCGCGACCGGCTCGATGCGCAGCGACCAGCCGTCGAGCGCGACCCGGGCCTCAGCGGTGTCTGTCGGCGCCTTCTCGCCGGCGGGCAACAGCAGGATCTTGCCGATGCGCTGATTCTTGCCCGGCTTGATGACCATCAGCCGCTCGCCATCGGCGCTGAGCTGCATGGCCACCACGTCGTGCATCCAGGTCTTCGCCTCGTCTTCACCCGCTGCGATGGCCAGCGACCGGAGCGTGGCCCGGCGCTTTCCCGCCTCGCGCGCGAGAAGGTACAGCCGCTCGCGGCCGGCCTGCAGGCCGCTGTAGTTGCCGGGCGCAAGGGCCACCTCATGCAGGCGGTCTTCCAGATTGTCGAAGACGATATCGGGGCCGGCTTCAGCGGCTTCCGTTCCGTTGTCCTTGTCTTTGTCCTGCGCCTCGCGCGGCGCATTCGGGGCCAGCTCGTCGTCCGGCCGGAAGGGGAAGCGCAGCCCCGGCTGCAGGGCCAGCGCGTAGATGCCGGCGCGCTTGTCGAATTGGGCACCGGTGTTGCGGTCGCCCCAGGGCGAGCCGGGAGTCGGCGAGAAGTGGCGGTCGGAGATGAAGTACAACCACTTCCCGTCGCGCCCAAACGCCGGAGCGTAGCTGGCGTAGCGGTCCGAGGTCACTACGCGGATGGTCCGGGTGGCCGCTTCGGCCACGACCAGCTGGGCCATTGTGCGCGTGGTATCGGGACGCGAGAAGGCCAGGTAGCGGCCGTCGGCCGACCAGTTCAAGTCGTCGTAGCTGTTGCCGCCGCCGTACTCGGCGGTGTCGAGCAGTTCGTTCCCGCCCGATTCGAGGTCGAGCAGCCACAGTCGGTCGTGTTTGTCCGCATGCGCCAGCCAGCGGCCGTTGGGCGAGGGCCAGAGCTGCTGGCGGTAGGCATTCTGATCGTCGACCAGTACGGTAGTATCCGGCGAGCCGTCGGCGGCAAATCGCCAGATTTCACTCTTGCCGTCGTGGTCGACAATGGCGAAGACGTGCTGGCCGTCGGCCGCCGGAACTGCGGCGCGGGCGCGGGCGTCGTCGGGCACGGCCAGGCGGATGCGGCGCAGCGATTCAGTGCCCGCCAGCCAGGCCTGGCCGCGCACGCTCAGCGCCACGCGCTCGCCTCCGGCATCCGGGTTGGCATCGCTGATCCATTTCAGCGGGTTTTCCAGATAGCGCGCGCGGCGCTGCAGAAAATCGGAACCCAGGCTGATATCGAGCTTGCGGTTTGCGCCGGCGGCGATGTCGTGGAGGTGAATATCGGCGCCGACCCGGTAGATGATCCGGCCGTCGTCGATGCGTGCCTCGCGCACTGCGAAGGGTTCGTGGGCGGTCAGCTTTTCAGGGTTGGTGCCGTCGGCATCCAGTCGCCAGAGATTCGCGCGTCCGTCGGCGTCGGCAATGACGTAGAGCCGGCCGTTCCACCACATCGGATGGCTGACGTTGGCGCCCCAGTTGGCGGCCAGGCGTTCGGCTTCATCTTCATTGTCGGTGCTCCAGCGCCAGAGTTGCGCCATGGCGCCGCCGCGATAGCCGTGGACGTGATCGCCTGAAACCGCCAGCCCGAAGCGGGTGAACCACAGGGTTCGGCCGGCGTCGTCAAAGGCGGCCTGGCGAGCGTCTGCCAGCGGCAGGGCTTCGTCCTTGCCGCTGGCGGGATCGATCGTTCTCAGGCTGCGGCCAAAGCCGGGCCCGACCACGTGTTCGGTGGCGTAGGCCACCCGCCCATCGGGGACGAAGCCGGCCGGCCAGACCCGGCTGCCGTCGAAGGTCAGGCGCTCTGGCTTGCCGCCGGCCATCGGCATGATATAGAGATCCGGGGCGCCGTCGTAGGAGGCGACAAAGGCGACCTGCGTGCCGTCGGGCGAGATGACGGGGCGGGATTCGGCGGCTGGATGGGTGGTCAGGCGCTGCGCGCGGCCGCCCTCGGCCGAAGCCCGCCACAAGTCGCCCTCGGAGACGAAGACCACGGTGTCGCCGTGCAGTGCCGGATGGCGATAGTAGCCGTCCTGGGCCCAGGCCATGCTGGCGGCTGATAGCAGGGCGGCGGCAAGCAGCCAGAAAGAAAAGCGCATCGCTTCGGCTCCGATCGTGGGTCAGGGCATCGCATTGTAGCGAATACGCTGGCCGGGCCAGCCGGGGTTCGCGGCGGTGCGCCGTTCAGGTCTTGTCGAGCGCTTTCAGCCGGTAGAGCCAGTCCAGCGCCTCGCGCGGGCTGAGGTCGTCGGGGTGGACGTCGTCGAGCATCTCGCGCAGCGCATCGGAGCCGGAATCGAAAGGTTCAACGGCCTGTGATGGCGCCTGTCCGAACAGGCCCAGCTGCGGGCTGCTGCTGCCGGTGGCCTCGTTTTCGAGGCGGTCGAGGTGCTTTCTTGCCTGCGCGATGACCGCTTTGGGCACTCCGGCCAGGCGCGCGACCTGCAGACCGTAGCTCTGGCTGGCCGGGCCTTCGCGCACGGTGTGCAAGAACACGATCTCGTCGCCGTGTTCGCGCGCGTCCAGATGTACGTTGGCGATGCCTTCGTGGTCTTCGGCCAGGCGGGTGAGCTCGAAATAGTGCGTCGCGAACAGGCTCAGCGCCCGCAGGTTGAGCGCCAGCTCGGTGGCTACCGCCCAGGCCAGGGCCAGGCCGTCGAAGGTCGAGGTGCCGCGACCGATCTCGTCCATCAGCACCAGCGAGTGCTCGCTGGCGTTGTGCAGGATGTTGGCGGTCTCGACCATTTCCACCATGAAGGTGGAGCGCCCGCGGGTGAGGTCGTCGCCGGCGCCGATGCGCGAGAAGATGCGGTCGATCGGGCCGATGCGCGCGGACTTTGCCGGCACGAAGGAGCCGGCGTGGGCCAGGATGGTGATCAGGGCGGCCTGGCGCATGTAGGTGGATTTCCCGCCCATGTTGGGGCCGGTGATGACGAGCATGCGGCGCTCCGGATCCAGCCGGCAGTCGTTGGGCACGAAGGCGGCATCCTGCACCCGCTCGACCACCGGGTGGCGGCCTTCGATGATGTCGACGCCGGGCTGCTCGTCGAGTTCGGGCGCGTTGAGCTGGAGTGTTTCGGCGCGCTCGGCGAAAGTCGTCAGCACGTCGAGCGTGGCCAGCCCCGCGGCAATGATCGCCAGCCGGCCGTGCTCGCCGCTCAGGCGCTCGATGAGCTGGTCGTACAGCGCTTTCTCGCGGGCGAGGGCGCGCTCGCGCGCTGAGAGCACCTTGTCTTCGAAGGTTTTCAGCTCCTCGGTGATATAGCGCTCGGCGTTCTTGAGCGTCTGGCGGCGGCTGTATTCGGTCGGCACCTTGTCGGCGTGGGTCCTGCCGATCTCGATGTAGTAGCCGTGCACGCGGTTGAAGCCGACCTTGAGCGTCTGGACGCCGGTGCGCTCGCGCTCCTGCTGCTCGTAGCGCACCAGAAAATCGCCGGCGTTCTGGCTCAAGGCTCGCAGTTCGTCGAGCTCGGCGTCGTAGCCTTCGGCGATCACGCCGCCGTCGCGAATGACCATCGGCGGCTGCTCGATCACCGCTGAATCCAGCAGCTCGAATAGATCGGGGCAGGGCGCCAGGTCGTCGCGCAGTTCATCGAGCAGCGGCACCGAGACGCGTTCGAGCAGGTCGGCCAGCGTCGGCAGTCGTCCCAGGCCTTCGCGCAGCGTGGCCAGGTCGCGCGGGCGCGCCGACTTGAGCGCGATGCGGGTCAGCACGCGCTCGATATCGCCCAGGCCGGAGAGCTGTTCCTCGAGCTCGGGCTGGAGGTGTGCCGCCAGCAGCGCGGAAACGGCGCTGTGGCGCTCGCCCAGGCGGGTGCGATCGCGCAGGGGATGGGTAATCCAGCGCTTGAGCTTGCGGCTGCCCATGGGCGTGGCCGCGGTGTCCATCAATCCCACCAGGGTGTGTTCGGAACGCCCGTCGGGGTGCACGTCGATTTCGAGATGGCGGCGGGTGGCGGCATCGAGCACCAGGTGCTCGGCCGGCTGCAGCGCGCGCATGCCGGCAAGATGCGGCAGCTCGCCGGAGAGCATGTCGCGGGCATAGCCGAGCAGGGCGCCGGCGGCGCCGACCTCGGGGCCGCGACCGGCAATGCCGAAGCCCGACAGGTCCTGCACCCGGAACTGGCGGCACAGCTCGCGCTCGGCCGATTCGGCGTCGAAGGCCCAGGGCGGATGCTCGCGCACGGCCATGCCCTCGCGGCCGAACGATGCCGCTGCATTTTCCGGCAGCAAAGTCTCGGCCGGACGCAGGCGTTCGAGCTCGGCGTTGAGCTCGGCGGTCGATGCCAGCGCGCAGCAGCGCAGACGGCCCCCGGCCAGGTCCAGCCAGGCCAGGCCGTAGCCCTGTTTTTCGGGCAGGATGGCCGCCAGCAGGCGCTCGGCGCGATCCTCGAGCAGCGACTCTTCGGTAACGGTGCCCGGCGTGACGATGCGCACCACCTTGCGCTCGACCGGCCCCTTGGCCGCCTCGACATCACCGACCTGCTCGCAGATCGCCACCGACTCGCCCTTTTTCAGCAGGCGGGCGAGATAGCCGTCGACGCTGTGATAGGGCACCCCGGCCATCGGGATGGGTTCACCGGCTGACTTGCCGCGATGGGTCAGGGTGATATCCAGCAGGCTCGCCGAGCGCCGGGCATCGTCATAGAACAGCTCGTAGAAGTCGCCCATGCGAAAGAACAGCAGAATGTCCGGATAGTCGGCCTTGATCCGGAGGTACTGCTGCATCAGGGGCGTGTGCTGGGTGCTCGTATCGGCCATTCGTTAGCAAGCTCTCACAAAGCAGGTCCACAGATGGACATTGATGTACACAGATAAAAAAAAAACAGAAAACCGGAAGTCGAGAAGCGGTTTATCCTGCCCGACCGGTCTCAGGTGCTCTGAAGGAAAAGTTCTTATTATCCGTGTTTATCTGTGGACACAAGGTTTTCCAAAAGAAGCATTATAGAAGTCATGGCAACCCGACACGACGACGAAGCGCTTGCTCTTCTGGCCACCGCGCTGGCGGCCGAGCTGAAAATGCTCGGGCGTCGCCTGGTCACGGCCGAGTCCTGCACCGGCGGCTGGATCGCCAAGGTCTGCACCGATCTTCCGGGCAGCTCGGAGTGGTTCGAGCGCGGACTGGTGAGCTACGCCAACGAGGCCAAGACCGACCTGCTGGGCGTCAGGCCCGCCGATATCCACCGCTTTGGCGCGGTCAGCGAAGCGGTGGCAGCCGCCATGGCGCGCGGCGCCATCGAACACAGTCGCGCTGATGTGGCCGTCGCGGTGACCGGCATTGCCGGGCCGGGCGGTGGCAGCCCGGACAAGCCCGTCGGCACGGTGTGTTTCGGCTGGGCGCTGCCCGGCGACATTGTCGAAACCGAGGTTCACCACCTGCGCGGCGATCGCGAAGAGGTGCGCCGGGCCAGCGTGGTCAGGGCACTGGAGGGTCTGCTCGAGCGCCTGGCGGGGTGATGTCCGAGGCGACGCGACGCCTGTTCTTCGCCCTGTGGCCCGACGAGGACACCCGCCACGGCATGCGCGCGCGTCGCGAGCTGCTCGGCCGCGTCAGCCGCCGGCGGGTACCGGATCACAATCTTCATCTGACGCTCGCCTTCCTCGGCGACCAGCCCGTCGATCGCCTGCCGGAACTGCAGGCCGCGGCCGGCGACATCAGTGGCGCCTCCTGCACCCTGGCGCTCGATCGCTTCGGCTGGTTCGCCCGCGCTCGGGTGCTGTGGCTGGGCGGCGAGGCGCCCGCGCCCTTGATCGATCTGCAGGCGGAGTTACAGCGGCGCATGCTCGAGCTGGGACTGCGGCTCGATGCGCGTCCGTTCCGACCGCATGTCACGCTGTTTCGCCAGGTCTCACGGCCACCGCCTCTGGTCGACCCCGAGCCCCTGGCCTGGCCAATCCGGGATTTCGTGCTGGTCGAGTCACTGCCGGGCGCGCCCTATCGCGTGGTGCAGCGCTGGCAGTTACGCGCCTGATCCTCAACGGCCCGAAGTGAGGCCGCATGTGGAGCCTGCATCAAACCCCCAAGCCCCAATCCTTGGCTGATAGCGCTGCGAGTGAGAAGCGGCAGGCTGATCGGTGCGGGAGCGCAGCGACATTCTCGGGTTTTGAGAACGCAGTCCTTATACTGGTGCCTGAGAGATAGCCGCGAATCCCTGTAGGAGAAGCCAGCAACGCGGGTGAACCGCCGAGGTTCATGTTGTTGCTGTGAGATAATCCGAATCGATCGCGGCAGCACCCGAACGAATGGAAAAGAGAGGACTTTATCGTGGATGACAATCGCAAGCGGGCACTGGCCGCGGCACTGGGCCAGATCGAGAAGCAGTACGGCAAGGGCGCGATCATGCGCATGGGGGACGACGCCGGGCGCAGGGATGTGCCGGTGGTCTCCACCGGGTCGCTGGGGCTGGACGTTGCGCTGGGTGTCGGCGGGCTGCCGCGCGGACGCGTCGTTGAAGTTTACGGGCCGGAGTCTTCGGGCAAGACCACGTTGACGCTGCACGCCGTGGCCGAGGCGCAGAAGGCCGGCGGCACGGCCGCCTTCGTCGACGCCGAGCACGCGCTGGACCCATCCTATGCCGAAAACCTGGGCGTCAACGTCGACGACCTGCTGGTCTCGCAGCCCGACACCGGCGAGCAGGCGCTGGAGATCACCGACATGCTGGTGCGCTCGGGTGCCGTCGATATCGTTGTGGTCGACTCGGTCGCCGCGCTCACGCCCAAGGCCGAGATCGAGGGCGAGATGGGCGACTCCCACGTCGGGCTCCAGGCGCGCCTGATGAGCCAGGCGCTGCGCAAGCTGACCGCCAACATCAAGCGCACCAACTGCATGGTCATCTTCATCAACCAGATCCGCATGAAGATCGGCGTGATGTTTGGCTCGCCCGAGACCACCACCGGCGGCAACGCGCTCAAGTTCTATTCGTCCGTGCGCCTCGACATTCGCCGCATCGGTGCAATCAAGCGCGGCGACGAGGCGGTCGGCAACGAAACCCGCGTGAAGGTGGTCAAGAACAAGATGGCGCCGCCGTTCCGGCAGGCCGTTTTCGAGATCCTCTACGGCGAGGGCATTTCGCGCGAGGGCGAACTCATCGAGCTGGGCGTCGAGCATGGCCTGGTGAAGAAGTCCGGCGCCTGGTACAGCTACGGTGACGACCGCATCGGCCAGGGCAAGGACAAGGTGCGCCAGTTTCTCAAGGACAACCCCGACATCGCTGCCGATATCGAGCGTCAGGTGCGCGAGAAGCTGCTGCCGAAGACGGCCAACGCGACGACCGGCGAAGCCGAGGCCTCCGGCGAAGGGGCCGAGTCGAACGTCGGTTGACTCGAGAAGCGGACTTGACCGACGACGACGTCAACCCGGCCGAGCTTCGCGAGGCCGCGCTGCGCCTGCTGGCGCGGCGCGAGCACTCGCGCCTTGAGCTGGCCGGAAAGCTCGCCCGGCGCGGCTGGCCGGAGGCTGCAGTCGACGGTCTGATCGACGAACTGGCTGAAGAGAACCTGCAGTCCGACGAGCGCTTCGCGGAAAGCTACGTGCGCCAGCGCGTCGGCAAGGCCTACGGCCCGGTGCGCATCCGCGCCGAGCTTTCCGAGCGCGGCATCGATCGAAGCCAGGCCAGGTGGGCGCTCGAGGCCGAATCCCCCGACTGGTTCGCGATTGCTGCCGACTGGTACGAAAAACGCTACGGCCCCGAGCCACCGGCCGACTTCAAGGAAAAATCCCGCCGCCAGCAGGCGCTGGCGCGGCGCGGCTTCGCCCACGAACATATCCGCGAATTGCTGGATTGATACCGCCGGGCGGGTGAATGATGCAGGCTGGCTGCCCTGCGGTGTGATCCGTGTCCGTGCCGGTGTGATATCGAGCCACACGGGAACCGGGAGGAGTCATTCAATGAACAGGTACACGCGCTTGAAGCTCGGCTTGTTGGCCATGGCCGCCGCACTCTTGTTGATGGTGGCGGGCTGTGACACCGCGCCATACATGGACGGGATCAAGAAAGACAGCGATCTGAAGGAAATGGGTCTGGAAGGCCCGGTCAAGTCCCTCCGGGTCAGGAAGTATCGCATCTCCCGGAACAGGAACACCGGTGAAATCATCAATTACGGGCTGTCGAAATCCGACGCCCGGAACCTGTCCTACCGCTTCAACGAGCACGGGAATATCAGCCAAAAGACGAGCTATACCGGCGACGATGAAATCAGCAGGCGCTGGACCTATGCCCATGATCAGAACAAGGGGCGAATCACTGAAATGGTTCATCAGGGAACGGGTGATGACCCCCTTTTCCGGAACGTGGACGTCTATGACAAGAATGGAAACCGGATCGAGCATCTGAGCTATTCGCAAGGGGACGACGATCCCTACAAGGAGACGTTCAAGTACGACGCGGACGGGAATCTCCTCGAGCAGATCGAGTACGTGAACAACGGCCCCTTGAAGACCCTCTACCGCCATGACGATCAAGGCAGATTGATCGAAAAGAGCCAGCGCATGGGCGACCAGCCGATGATGACCGAGACCTTCCAATACGATGACGCCGGGAACCTGGTCTCTTCGCGTCAGGAAGAAGGGCGTACCGTGCACGCGCAGTATGTCTTCGAAAAGAAGTACGAGGGCGGCAGGGAGACCGAACGCACGGTCTACAGGGACGGCGAACGGGCCAGCCGCTTCGTCTACAGCTACAACGAGCACGGGCATCGCGCCGAGTCCCGGGAGTACGACGCGGACAACCAGCTCGTCTCCGTGGAAAAGATCGACCATGAATACGATGATCACGGCAACTGGGTGAAAAAGATTCCCTCGGACCAGCGGGGCGCGCCGCGGTACCTGCTGGAGCGAGAAATCGAGTATTTTCCGCAGCTGGGGGGCTGAGGCGGAGAAACGGTCGCGACTGTCGCCGCAGCGACCCGCAGGAGAGCGCCGCGAAGCCGCCAACCCTCGCGATCGGACTGCGCGTGTGCCTGGCCGGCGACCGGCGGCTTGCCGTCGCCAGCCTTCTTCGGCTCCGGGCTGCTATTCTTTGTAGCCCGATGCAATCGTTGCGATTGCATCAGTAAACTATACGCCCGTTCCAAACACGTTCTTCCCGGACTCCTGATGCATACCACCGCCGAAATACGCCAGGCCTTTCTCGACTTCTTCGCCGACCGCGAGCACCGCATCGTGCCTTCCAGCCCGCTGGTGCCGGCCAACGATCCGACCCTGCTGTTTACCAACGCCGGCATGGTTCAGTTCAAGGATGTCTTTCTGGGCTCGGAGAAGCGCTCGTACACGCGCGCGACCTCGTCGCAGCGCTGCGTGCGTGCCGGCGGCAAGCACAACGATCTGGAAAACGTCGGCTACACCGCCCGGCACCACACCTTCTTCGAGATGCTGGGCAACTTCAGCTTTGGCGACTACTTCAAGCGTGAGGCCATTGAATACACCTGGGCGTTTCTGACCGAGACCTGCGGCCTGCCGCCGGAGAAGCTGTGGGTGACGGTCTATGAGGACGACGACGAGGCGGCTGAAATCTGGCTCGATCACATCGGCGTCGATCCGGAGCGCTTTTCGCGCATCGGCGATGAGCCGGGGCGGAAGTTCGAAAGCGACAACTTCTGGGCCATGGGCGATACCGGCCCCTGCGGTCCGTGTTCGGAGGTCTTCTACGACCATGGCCCGGAAATACCCGGCGGCCCGCCGGGCACGCCCGAGGAAGATGGCGACCGCTACATCGAGGTCTGGAATCTGGTGTTCATGCAGTACGACCGTTCCGCCGACGGCAGCATGAGCCCGCTGCCGGCGCCGTCGGTGGATACCGGCATGGGGCTCGAGCGCCTGGCCGCCATTCTGCAGGGCGTGCACTCCAACTACGACATCGATCTGTTTCGCCATCTGATCGACGCCGCTGCCGCCCTGACCGGCACGCCGGATGGGCAGTCGGCCTCGCTGAAGGTGATTGCCGATCACATCCGCGCCTGCGCGTTTCTGATCGTCGACGGTGTGTTGCCGTCCAACGAGGGCCGCGGCTACGTGCTGCGTCGCATCATCCGCCGCGCCGTGCGCCACGGCTACAAGCTGGGCTGCAAGGACTTGTTCTTCGGTCGCATGGTCGCGCCGCTGGCCGAGGCAATGGGTCAAGCCTACCCGGAGCTGGCGAACCAGCGCGACTTTGTTGCCGAGGTGCTCGAGCGCGAGGAAAAGCGTTTTGGCGAAACCCTGGACCAGGGCATGAAACTGCTCGAGGGCGTGATTGCCGAGCTCGACGGCAGCGAAATCCCCGGCGAGGTTGCCTTCAAGCTCTACGATACCTATGGCTTTCCGGTCGACCTGACCCGCGATATCGCCCGCGAGCGGGAGCTGACCGTCGACGAGGACGGTTTCGAGCAGGCCATGAGCCTGCAGCGTGAGCGCGCGCGGGCGGCCGGCAAGTTCGCCGGCGCCGACGAGATGCCCGCCGAGCTGATCGCCGAGCTGCCGGCGACGCAGTTTCTCGGCCATGGACAGCATGCAATCGACGACGCCGAGGTGCTCGCCATTCTGGTCGATGGCCGACCGGCGGATTCGCTGGCGGCCGGCGATGAAGCCGTGCTGGTGCTCGATCGCACGCCCTTCTACGCCGAGTCGGGCGGGCAGGTCGGCGACACCGGCCGGCTCGAAGGCGAGGGCGGGCGGTTCGAAGTGAGCGATACGCGCAAGTTCGGCGGCGCCTTTCACGGGCACGTCGGCCGCCTGGCGGAAGGCGCACTACAGCTCGGCGATTGCCTGGCCGGGCAGATTGACTCGCAGCGCCGTGCTGACATTGTTCGCCATCACTCGGCAACGCATCTGCTGCATTCCGCCCTGCGCGTCGTGCTCGGCGATCACGTTCAGCAAAAGGGCTCGCTGGTTGCGCCCGAGCGGCTGCGCTTCGACTTTTCGCATCACGCGCCGGTCAGCGACGACGAGCTGGCCGCAATCGAGCGCCTGGTCAACCAGCAGATTCAGGCCAACGCCGAGGCCGAAATCCGGGAGATGCCCTTCGACGAGGCCATCGAAGCCGGCGCGCTGGCGTTTTTCGACGAAAAATACGGCGACGACGTGCGCGTGCTGCGCTTCGGTGATTTTTCGATGGAGCTGTGCGGCGGCACGCACGTCGATCGGGTGGGCGATATCGGCCTGTTCAAGATCGTCTCCGAGACCGGCATTTCCGCCGGCGTGCGCCGCATCGAGGCGGTGGCCGGCCGGGTCGCCGTCGAGTGGCTGCAGAACCTGGATCGCACGCTGCGCGCGGCTTCAAGCCAGCTCAAGACCGGCCCGGAGCAGCTTTCCGAGCGCATCGGCCAGCTGTTGGGTCGATCCCGGGAGCTGGAAAAGGAGCTCGAGCGGCTCAAGGGCAAGCTCGCCTCGGCGGCCGGCTCCGACCTGGCCTCGCAGGCGGTGGACGTCGAGGGTGTGAAGCTGATTGCCGCGCGTCTCGAAGGTGCCGACCCCAACGGCCTGCGCGATACCGTCGACCAGCTCAGGAACAAGCTCGGCTCGGGCGTGATCGTGCTCGGCACGGCCGCCGGCGGCGGCGTACGCCTGGTCGCCGGCGTCACCAAGGATCTCACCGGCAAGATCAAGGCCGGCGAGCTGGTCAACCACGTCGCCGGCCAGGTCGGCGGCAAGGGCGGCGGCCGACCGGATTTTGCGCAGGCGGGGGGGAGCGACGCGTCGGCTCTTCCCGCGGCGCTGGATTCGGTGGCGGAATGGTTGAGGGAGCGGTTGTAGTTTCGGGCAATGTTCGATTTACAAGCATCAATTCTGCAAACAAGAACCAATTCTCGAATTTCCAATGAACCAAACTGCAGCCCTGATCGCTGCCGGGGTATTGGTTCTGGTCATTGCAGATTGTTTGTGAATTGGAGTTTGGTACTTGGGCCTTGGGCCTTGGTACTCGGGCCTTGGTCAGAGCGTTGACCATCGGTACTGCGGCACGTAGGCCGCTCATGTATAATTCGCCCGCTACAAGGAGAGGTGGCAGAGTGGTTGAATGCGGCGGTCTCGAAAACCGTTAACGGGTTTATGCCCGTTCGAGGGTTCGAATCCCTCCCTCTCCGCCACCTGCACAAGCTGAAATCCACACCCGAAAGATGGCGCCACCGGGTCCGAGTCACGAAGAGGCGGGCCCCGGCCCCGCAGTATATGTCTGATCAGTTTTCATGAAACCCACCAAGTGCGCCGTCATCGGGGTTGGCTATCTCGGGCGTTTCCACGCCCGGAAGTACGCTGGCCTCGACAACGCCGAGCTGGTGGCTGTGGTCGACATCGACGAGCAGGCTGCGCGCCGCTCAGCCGAGGATTGCGACTGCCGGGCACTGCTCGATTATCGCGATGTGATCGGAGAAGTCGATGCCGTCTCCATTGCCGTGCCCACGCGGCGTCACTACGACATCGCGCGTGATTTTCTCGATGCTGGTGTGCATGTTCTGCTGGAAAAGCCCATTGCGAGCACGCTTGAGGAGGCCCGGGCGCTGACCCGACTGGCGGCCGAACGGGAGCTGGTCTTCCAGATCGGGCATCTCGAGCGCTTCAACGCTGCTTTCCTCGATCTCGGCGGATTCGAACTCAACCCGCTGTTCATTGAATCTCACCGGGTAGCGCCGTTCAAGCCACGCGGCACCGATGTCAACGTGGTGCTTGATCTGATGATCCACGACATCGATCTGATTCTGGGCATGGTTCAAAGCCCGGTCGCCTCGCTGGCCGCCAGCGGCACGCCGGTGCTGGCCGAAGAGCTCGATATCGTCAATGCACGCCTGGAGTTCGAGAACGGCTGTGTAGCCAATGTGACTTCCAGCCGGGTGAGCGTCAAATCCGAACGACGCATGCGCATTTTTCAGCCCGAGGCCTATATTTCCATCGATTTCCAGAACTGTCGGCTGGCGGTGCATCGTATCGGCGACCGGGAGATGTTCCCCGGGGTGCCGGAAATCCTGCGCGAGGAGTCGTCTTTCGAGCAGAACGATGCGCTGCTGCTTGAAATCGAGTCTTTCGTTTCTGCGGTTCGCGACGGCACGCCGGTGGTGGTGACCGGCGAAGACGGCCTGCGTGCGCTGGAGACCGCCATGCACATCACTGCGATGATTGAATCCGAAACCCGAGCCCGGAAAGTGCGTTTGGCATGAAGCCGATTCCGATGGTCGACCTGGGCGTTCAGTACGAGCGGCTGCGCGCACAACTTGATGCCGCCGTGGCGGAGGTCATGGCGGCTACGCGCTATATTCTGGGCCCCAACGTGCAGGCTCTGGAGGCCGAGCTGGCGGAGTTTCTCGGTGTGCGCCACGCGATCGGCTGTGCCTCCGGCACGGATGCCCTGCACCTGTCCCTGCGTGCCGCCGGTATCGGGCCGGGTGATGAGGTGATCACCACGCCGTTTACCTTCATCGCCACGGCCGAGGCGATCCGCTACTGCGGTGCCGAACCGGTGTTTGTCGACATTGATCCGCGCAGCTTCAATATCGATCCTGAAGGCGTTGCCGAGGCGGTGTCCGCGCGCACTCGGGCCATCCTGCCGGTGCATCTGTTCGGGCAGCCGGCCGACATGGACGCGCTCTCGGCGATTGCCGACAAGTACAAGCTGTTCATGATCGAGGACTGCGCGCAGAGTTTCGGCGCCTCGCTTTCCGGGCGCCAGACCGGCAGCATCGGTCTGGCCGGCGCCTTCAGTTTCTTTCCGAGCAAGAATCTCGGCGCCTTCGGTGATGGCGGGCTGATCACCACCAGCGACGCAGCGCTGGCCGACGAGGTCCGGATGCTGCGCAACCACGGTCGCCGGGTGGATGGCTACCAGCACGAGGTGGTGGGCTACAACAGCCGCCTCGATGAGCTTCAGGCCGCCATTCTGCGCGTCAAGCTCGGCCACGTCGACGAGTTCAATCGCCAGCGTCAGCGGGTGGCGGCAGGTTACCGCGAGCTTCTGGCAGACAGCGGGGTCGAGCTGCCCTTCGAGGATGGTTTCGGGCAGCACGTCTACCACCAGTTTACCGTTCTGGTTCCGGAAGGACGCCGCGAGGCGCTCCAGGCTGCCTTGCGCGAGGCCGACATTGCCAGCGCCGTCTACTACCCGACGCCGCTGCATCGCCAGCCGGCGTTTTCCAGCTACAGCCGCCCCGGTTCCCTGAGCCATAGCGAGTCGATTGCTGAGCGCTGCCTGTCCCTGCCGATCTTCCCGGAAATGACCGAAGCTCAGATCGAGCGCGTTGCAAAGGTTGTGAAGTGTGAAGTGTGAAGTGTGAAGTGTGAAGTGTGAAGTGTGAAGTGTGAAGTGTGAAGTGTGAAGTGTGAAGTGTGAAGTGTGAAGTGTGAAGATCGTTGCGACGATTTTGATGTTGGTGGTTTTGGTTTGATTCTTTACACTTTACACTTGACACTTCACACTGGCTTTTATAAATGTCACCACAGGATTTCGTCCAGCAGCTCGGCAATGTCCGGGCTTCCGCCATTCTCCGCACCGATGACGCCGATGCCGCCCATCAGGCGATGGAAGCGGCCGTGCGCGGCGGGTTCACGATCTGTGAATTCACCCTCACGGTGCCGCGCGTCTACGAGCTGATCGCTGATTTTTCGCAGCGCTATCCGGACATCGTCTTTGGTGCCGGCACGGTGCTGACGGTAGACGAGGCAGAAAAGGCCGTGTCTGCCGGGGCAAAGTTCGTGGTTTCGCCGGTGACCGACGAGGCCGTCATCGCAGCCGCCGCCAACCTGGGTGTGGCCGCGATGCCGGGCACGCATACGCCCACCGAGATGCTGCGCGCCCATCGTGCGGGTGCCGGGCTTCAGAAGCTGTTCCCCGCGCCCGGCATCGGTCCGGATTTCGTGCGTGCCTGTCTGGGGCCGATGCCGTTTCTCAACATCGTGCCTACCCATGGCGTGACCGAAGCCAACGCCGCCGACTGGCTGGCTGCCGGGGCGCATGCGATTGGCTTTGTCGCGCCGTTGTTCGACCCTGCGTTGATCGCCGCCGGTGACTTCGACGCCATCGAGCAGCGCGCTCGTCGACTGCTTTCAGCGCTCGACCGCGACTGAGTTTGCGGGTGATCCGTTCGACGGGCGGGCGCTTGCCCTTCCGTCGGGCAAGTGGCGCTACAGGCCGGGCAGCGATGCCTCGGGCGGGCGGCACAGCGGCAGATCGGGCCGGCGTTCGCGCTTGGGCAGCTGGCGGCGAATGCCGTGCAGGGCGGTGCGCAGGCCCTCTTCGAGCACCGGATGATAGAAGGGCAGCTTGAGCGCATCGATCACGCCCGTGCGCTGCTGGATCAGCCAGGCCAGCTCGTGAACCATGTGTTCGGCACCGGCGCAGGCCATTTCCGTACCGATGAGGCGACCTGAGGTGTCGGCGAAAACCTTCATCTGGCCGTGACGATAGCCCTTGATGACGGCGCGGCCCTGACGGCTGAAGTCGGCCTCGCCGGTCAGGGCCTCGTCGGGCAGCTGGCTGCTGCGCAGGCCGGCCCAGGCGACTTGTGGTTCGGTAAAGACAATGCCCATTGGCGTGCGCCGGGCCAGGCACTCGTCTTCGGGATGCAGCGCATGCCAGGCGGCCAGGCGGCCTTCGTCGGCGGCTTCGTGCATCAGCGGGCGGATGCCGTTGACGTCGCCGGCGAACCAGACCGGGGCATCGCCGGCGCGCAGGCTTTCGCGATCGATCTCGGGCAGGCCGCGCTGGTCGAGCGCCACGCCCAGGTGCTCCAACCCCAGATCGTCCAGCGGCGCACGTCGGCCGATGGCAGCAACGACCAGGTCGACCTCGATGGTCTGGTCGCCGCAGTGGATTTCGACGCCGTCGCCCGCTGGCGTCGGTCGGGCATCAGCGCCCAGGTGCAGCGTCATCTGCTCGGAAAAGGCGGCGTGCATGACCTGGTTGATGGCCGAATCATCGATGCCGGCCAGGCGCTGATCACGCCCGAACAGATGCACCTCGGCACCGAGCATGGCAAAGGCCTGGCCAATCTCGCTGCCGATGGCGCCGGCACCGATAACGCCGATGCGCGCGGGGATCGACGGCAGATCGAACAGGCTGTCGCTGGTCACGAGCCTGGCGCCCAGCGCCGGCCAGTCGGGCGGAACGAAGGGTTGGGTGCCGGTCGCGACGAGAATTGCATCAGCGCTGTGAGTGACGCCATCGATTTCGACCCGATCGGGGCCGATGAAGCGTGCCGGAGCATGAATGAAGCGCTCGCCCATCTTGTCGGTGGCGCGAATCGGCCCGGCGGCAAAGCGATCGCGCAGGGCGCGCACCTGGGTCATGACCGCAGCGTCGTCAAGCTGCCCGGGCGGCCCGGCAATCAAGCCTTCGGCGTGCAAGCGGCGACTGCTGGCCACTTCGCCGGCGAGCTGCAGCAGGGCCTTTGACGGCATGCAGCCGACACGGGCGCAGGTCGTTCCCAGCGGGCCCGGATCGACGAGAATCACTTCGTCGGTGAGCTCGCGCGCCTGTTTCCAGGCGCTCAGGCCGGCGGTGCCGGCTCCCAGGATAATCAGGCGGTGGTGCGGCATATCCGATCTCTCCAGTGCGCGGTTCAATGCCATCAGCCTAGCGCGTCAGCGATGCCACGTCAGGCTCAACATCGCCCAGCGGCCGGGTTCGGCCAGTAGCGGCAACGTCGGGTCGTCAGGGGCGTAGCCGATCACTCGGCCATTTTGCCAGTACCTGCGATCGGCGAGATTGAACAGGCCGAAGCCGATCTCCAGGTCATGCCGCGGGAACCAGCGACCAAGCCAATCGATGGTGACATGACCTGGCGCCGAGAACAGGGCTTCGCCTTCGGCGTCCACCAGCTCGCGCTGGCCGCGTACGCCCGTGGCGATCAGGCGGGTCTCGAAGTCGGCTGCCGGGTGGCGCCAGGCCAGTTCGACGATGGCCGTGGGCGGGGTGACGCCAGGCAGGGCGCGGCCGCTGATGCGGTCCTCGCCGCGCGACCATTCGCCGGCAAGCTCAGCGCTGAAGCCGGCCCCGAGCCGATGCCTGAGACGCAGCTCTCCGCCCTCGATACGCACGCGATCGCGATTGACTGACTGGAAAAGGTTGAACCCCGACTCCGGGTCGAAGCCCAGCGGCGCGCGCGACTGGATGAAGTCCCGATAGTCGTTGCGATACAGCGCCACTTCAGCCCGGGCATTGGTGCCGCGCCAGCGCAGGCCGGCCTCGAAAGTACGGCCCTTTTCCGGCTTGAGGTCGGGGTTGGCAATCGCGCGCACCCGAAACTGCGGCCACTCCAGGCCGATATTGACGTCTCCGAATGGCGGCGCTCGCAGGCCGCGTGCGTGCTGGGCAAAAAACTCCAGCGAGGGGCTGATGGGCCAGATCAGGCCCAGGCGGGGCAGCCAGCGGTTCAGGCTCAGCTCGGTTGGGTGGGCATCGGGAAAGGATTGATCGAACAGCGGGTCGCTGCCCAGGGAGAGGTCGTAGTGCTCCCAGCGAATGCCGGGGCTGAGTATCGGTCCACCCTGCCACAGGTGAATTTCATCGTGCAGATAGATGCCGAGCTCAGTGATCCGGCTGCGCGGAAAATCGCGCAGCGGGAAAACCTCTCCCAGAATGACATTGCTTGTGCGACCGTCTTCCAGACGCGTCTCGCGCCCGTCGCGCAGCGTGCTGACCCGGGAGCGGGTGTACTCGAAGCCATAGCCGATACGGTGGTTCAGCCCGCCGATGGTCAGATCTGATTCCAGATCGGCGCCGATACCGGCAGTGGACTGGTCGAACTCAAAGCGACGGAACACATCCACGGGCACCCGCGCGGCAGGGCGGTGGTCGTCGGTTTCCTGCCGTGTGTCGCTGTCCTGATGCCAGATGCGCCAGCCGCCGCGGCTGATCGGACCGATGGCGTTGAGGTCCTGATCAAGCACCAGGCGCCAGCTGATGCGCCGGTCGTCGCCCAGCAAGCGCTTGGTGCTGGCCAACTGGGCGCTTTTTCCAAGCGCGGCGCGAAGATCGGTTTTCCGGGTTTCGCGATTGCCGTCAAGCGTCAGCTGCAATGCTCCGGGTGCGACGTCATGACGAGCCTTGAGCAGAACCCGCTGTTGATCCCGGTCGAGCAGGTCGCGCGGCGTGTTCTCCGGGCGGCTGGCCGCGTCGATTTCGTTGCTGCGCTGGCCGGCGCCGGCAATCAGCAGGTCGAAGGAACCCTTGCGAAAGGCGGTGGCTCCACCCAGACGGGCGCGATCGCTGTCGCTGGCACCGTGCAGACTGATGCGCGTGCCGTGATCACCGGCGGCCATGATGTCATCGGCGCTGATGGTGGAAATGGCGACGACGCCCCCAAGCGCCTTGGAGCCATAGAGCGTCGAGGCCGGGCCGCGCAGGATTTCCACCCGCTGGGTCAGGCCCAGGTCAAGCAGGGCGCGGCCGGTATCGGCGAAGGCGCCTGTATCGAACTGTTCGGAAACCGGAATGTTGTCGACCACCACGGCGGTGCGGTTGCCGCCGATGCCGCGAATGCGAAAGCCGCTGAAGCCGAAGCGAGAACCGCCGCCTTCGAGGTCGATGCCCGGCTCATAGCGCACCAGGTCAGGGGCGTCGAGAACCATGTCGCGTGCCAGGCGCTCCTGGTCGATGACGGTGACGGTGCCGGCCACTTCGGAAACCTGGCGCGGCTGGCGGTGGGCAACTACCGTGATGCGATCAAGAATCGGGGTCTGTTCCTGTTCCTTGCGTTCTGTCTGTGACCCGGTTTGGCCCTGGGCGGGGGCCGCCAGCAGGAGCACGGCGGCGGCGATGATCAGGTGTTTTATGGGCATGTTGCATTCGCTGAATATCAAAGCGCCCCGGAAGTCCGGGGCGCGTGAGGAGGCATCTGCAAAACGGTGATCAGTAGATCTCGTTTCGCGTGTTGTAGTTGTTGAACTTGCCGGTGGGCGTGATGATCTTCTCGCCCTTGATGACATGCTTGAGTTCGCGGGTCTTGTCGTCAACCACCACGATTGCCGATTCTTCTTCCATGCCCGACCATACCGAGAACCAGACTTCATCGCCGCCCTTGTTGTACTCCGGCTGAACAATGCGCTTGGGTCCCGGCCCGAGATCGGCCCATTCCGCGATCGGCAGCACCTCATAACCGGCGTCGAGATCATTGATGTCGTACACCGCGACGGTCTGAGCGATCTTTTCCTCCGGATGCAGCGGCGTGTCGACCCAGAGGTTCTCCGATTCCGGGTGGGTCTTGACGAACAGCGAACCGCCGCCCTGGCCCTGAAGCACCTGGACCACCTTGAATGCCTGCTCGGGGTGGTTGTCCGGATCGGTGCCGATCAGCGTGATGTTGGCGTTGCCCAGTGCGCTGGTGACCCACACCGGACCATATTCCGGGTGCACGAAGTTGGCGCCACGGCCCGGGTGCGGAATGCGCTCGACGTCAATCAGGGCCTGGAGTTCACGATCCTTGGCGTCAACCACTGCAATCTTGTCGGACTCGTTGGCCGCGGTCAGGAAATAGCGGCCGCTGGCATCCCAGCCACCGTCGTGCAGGAAACGGGCGGCGCCGATGGTGGTTGTCTTGAGGTTGTCGAGATCCTCATAGTTGACCAGCAGGATCTGTCCGGTTTCCTTGACGTTGATGATGAACTCCGGGTGCTGATGCGAGCCGACGATTGCCGCCACGCGCGGTTCCGGATGGTACTCCTGGGTGTCGACGGTCATGCCGCGGGTCGAGACGATCTTTCGCGGCTCCAGGGTCTGGCCGTCCATCAATACATAGTGCGGAGGCCAGTAGGCGCCGGCGATGGCGATTTCGTCCTCATAACCCTTGTAGCGGGAGTTTTCGACCGAGCGCGCCTCCATGCCGATCTTGATTTCAGCCACCACTTGCGGCGGGTCCATGTACAGATCGATGAGGTCGACCTTGGCGTCACGGCCGATGGTGGCAAAGTAGCGGCCCGAGCTCGAGGCGCGCGAGATGTGCACCGCGTAGCCGGTCGGCACGTAGGAAACGACTTTCTTGCTGTCGCCGTCGATGATGGCGACTTCACCCGCGTCGCGCAGCGTGACAGCGAAGAGGTTGTCCACATCGTAGTCGTGCTGCGGCGAATCCGGGCGGTCTTCGGGCGCGACCATCACCTTCCAGGAATCCATCATTTCCGGCATGCCCCACTCCGGCGGCTGTGGCGGATCGTGCTGCAGGAAGCGCGCCATGGCGTCGATTTCCTCGTCGCTGAGCTCGCCCGAGGTGCCCCAGTTGGGCATGCCGCCCGGCGAACCGAAGTTGATCAGGGCCTTGAGATACGCACTTCCCTTTTCCTGCGTGATATCGGTTGTCAGCGGTTTGCCCGTCGCACCCTTGCGCAATACGCCGTGGCAGCCCGCACAACGCTCGAAATAGATTTGCTGCGAGCGATCGAACTCGGCCTGACTCATGTCCGGCGCGCCCGGTGTGACGACGCGCTTGCCGCCCTCGATCGGGGAGGGTGCCCCCTGATACTGGATACGGCTTTCGCCTGCGCCCGGGTGGGGGTCGCTTTTCGCCAGCTCGGGGCCATCGAGCTGTGCGCGCTGCGCGGCCACCTGTTCCACGCTGGCGCTGCTGCCGTCATTGCCCCAGGAGTTGAACACGAAGGTGACGATATTGGCGACCTCTTCGTCGTCGAGATAGTCCATCGCGGGCATGACGCCGTTGTAAGTCACGCCATCGACGGTCAGCTCACCCTCGCGACCGGCCAGAATGTTGTGAATGACGTAGTCGGCGTTACCGGCGATGTTGTCGTTGCCGGCAAGCGGCGGAAAGGCGCCCGGCAGGCCGCTGCCGTCGCCCTGGTGGCAGGCCGCGCAATGCGTCTGGTAGAGCTTTTCTCCGGCCTGCATGTCGCCGGCCGCGGCCTTGGCCACTTCGGCAGCATGAACTTCCGCGTCGCCCGACGCCGAAGACGCCTGCGGAGTCTCGGCGACGCAGGCAGTCGTCATCGCCAGCGCCAGGCCAAAGGCCCCGAGCCAGTGCATGGGATATCGAGGTCGTATCATCGTTTTTGCCCTCCAGATAGGCTGTATTGGCGTATTGCCGGTCATCATGTTAAGGGTATTTCAGATGCGCCTATTGAGCCAGATCAAAAACCCCTGCAAAGGGTATGCAGCCATCCGGCCCGGCCTTCATTTCGAGCTTGCCGAAAAGAATCCGGGGGTAGAGCTTGACAGTCAATCGCAGGTCGACGACAATGCCCGGCTTCAACAAACGCGCCCGTAGCTCAGCTGGATAGAGTACCTGGCTACGAACCAGGCGGTCGGAGGTTCGAATCCTTCCGGGCGCGCCAGATTCAAGAGAAAGCCCCGCCGGTGACGGGGCTTTTTTCGTATCCGGAGGCAAAATTCGAACCTCCGACAATTGACAAGTCGGTTCGAACCGAGCGCCGCAGGCGCGAGCTCGCTGACGCGCAGCGTCAGCCATCCTTCCGGGCGCGCCAGATTCAAGAGAAAGCCCCGCCGGTGACGGGGCTTTTTCGTATCCGGGGCGCGATGGGTGGGGGTACACTGGTGTTGGCGCCGGGCGATTTTCGCGGTTGACCGCGGGCAGGCGATTCCGTAATATTGGCCGGCTTGAGAAATCGGGGTGTAGCGCAGTCTGGTAGCGCAACTGCTTTGGGAGCAGTAGGTCACAGGTTCAAATCCTGTCACCCCGACCAAAGCGTATCGTCGGCACGATCCGGGCAGGCGGTTCATGCGCCCGTAGCTCAACCGGATAGAGCATCGGCCTTCTAAGCCGAGGGCTGCAGGTTCGAGTCCTGCCGGGCGCGCCACCCGTCTTCAAGACGGGTTATAATGAAGGATTGGCGATTTTGCGTCGCCGTACAATTTGTTTCAGTGGTGGGCGTAGCTCAGCTGGTAGAGCACTGGATTGTGGCTCCAGAGGTCGCGGGTTCAAGCCCCGTCGCTCACCCCACCATGGGCTGTTAGCTCAATTGGTAGAGCAGCTGACTCTTAATCAGTTGGTTCGGGGTTCGAGTCCCCGACGGCCCACCACTTGTGGCCGGTCGGGATTCCCGGCCGGCTGTGTTCAATTCTGACTGACACTTCACCAAAGACTCGAAACCATGCAGGTATCTGTTGAAAAGACGGGCGATCTGGAGCGGAAAATGACCGTCCAGGTGCCCGGTGAGCGCATCGAAAACAAGGTTTCAGGACGACTCAACGAGCTGCGCCGTCAGGTGCGTCTGAAGGGCTTCAGGCCCGGTCGCGTGCCCATGAATATCGTCAGGCAACGCTATGGCGCGCAGGTGCGCGAGGAAATCCTGCAGGAAGTCATGCAGTCGAGCCTGCAAGAGGCAATCGGCGAGCAGGAAATGCGCGTGGCCGGCGTCACCCGCATCGAGCCCGGGGCGCTCGAGGAGAAGGGTGATCTCGAGTTCACTGCTGAGCTCGAGGTTTTTCCCGATATTCCGGAGATCGAGGTTTCGGACCTCGAGCTCGAGCAGCCCGAGGCCGAAATCGGTGAAGCCGATGTCGACCAGATGATCGAAACCTTGCGTGAGCAGCGCCGCAGCTGGAAGACCGCCGAGCGCGCGGCCGCTGAAGGCGATCGCGTGCGGCTGGGTTACGTGGCCGAGCTGGACGGCGAAAAAGTGCCCGACGCAGGCGAACATGAAATCGCTCCTGTGCTGGGGCAGTTGGCCGCTTTTCCGGAGCTCGAAGCGCTGTTGGCCGGTGTGCGCGAGGGTGAAGAAAAGGAAGCCGAGCTGACCTTTCCGGACGACTATCGCCATCAAAGCCTGGCCGGGAAAACGGCTCAGGTCACGCTGCAGATCAAGTCGGTCGAGGAACCCGAGTTGCCGGAAGTTGACGACGCGTTCGCTGAAAGCTTCGGCGTCGACGGCGGGGTCGAGCAGTTGCGTGCCGATATCCAGAAAAACCTGGAGCGCGAGCTGCGCCATGCCATAACCAACCGACTCAAGCAGGCGGTGACTGACGGCCTGGCCCAGCGCTATGGTGACGTGGCCGTGCCGACGAGCGCGGTTGAACAGGAAATTGGTCAGATGCAGGAGCAGCTGCAGCAGCAGGGTGGCGCTCAGCAGGCGCCAGCGGCCGATCAGCTGCGCGAAAGTGCGGAAAAGCGCGTGCGCCTGGGGCTGCTGCTGGCCGAGATCGCACGCCAGCACGACATCAGCATTGATGCCGGCCGGGTTCAGGCCAGAATCGAAGAGATGGCCGAAACCTATGACGAACCCGAGCAGGTGATCGAGCTTTATCGTTCAGAACCTCGCCTGATGGATCAGGTCGAAAACATGGTTCTTGAAGAGCAGGTAGTTGACTGGGTGCTTGAAAATGCCAAGGTAAGCAACAAGTTCATGTCATTCAATGAGCTGATGGGTCGAGCATGAACGAGAAGGCACTCAACCTGGTTCCGATGGTCGTCGAGCAGTCTGCTCGGGGCGAACGGGCCTACGATATCTATTCCCGCCTGCTCAAGGAGCGGGTGATCTTCATCGTCGGGCCGATCGAGGACTATGCCGCCAACCTGATCGTGGCGCAGTTGCTGTACCTGGAGTCGGAGAATCCCGACAAGGACATCAATATCTACATCAACTCGCCGGGGGGGGCGGTGACCGCGGGCCTGGCGATTTATGACACCATGCAGTTCGTCAAGCCCGACGTCGCCACCATGTGCGTGGGCCAGGCCGCCAGCATGGGCGCGCTGCTGCTGGCCGCCGGCGCCAAGGGCAAGCGCTTTGCGCTGCCGCACTCGCGGATGATGATCCACCAGCCCCTGGGCGGCTACCAGGGTCAGGCGTCGGATATCGATATTCACGCCCGTGAGATCCTGAAGATGAAGAATACGCTCAATGAGATTCTGGTCAGCCATACCGGGCAGGACCTGGCAACGATCGAGCGTGACACCGACCGCGACAAGTTCATGTCTGCCGGCGAGGCCAGCGACTACGGGCTGGTTGACGAAGTCATGAGCGACCGCCAGTCACAATAACCGCGGGTGTTTTCGGTTACCATTCATTAGAGTCGGGAAGAACCACGGACGAATCGGGAAGAATTACGGGTCATGAGCGAATCCTCCAGCGACGGCAAGATTCTGTACTGCTCCTTCTGCGGCAAGAGCCAGCACGAGGTGCGCAAGCTGATTGCCGGCCCCAGCGTCTATATTTGCGATGAGTGCGTCGAGCTGTGCAACGACATCATCCGCGAGGAGCTCGAGGGGGCCAGCGAGACCGAGCCGGAAAGCCTGCCCACACCGCACAAGATTCATGATTTTCTCGATAGCTATGTGATTGGCCAGCAGTCGGCCAAGAAAGTGCTTTCAGTAGCCGTCTACAACCACTACAAGCGGCTTGAGTCCTCGCGGCATCGCGATGATGTCGAGCTGTCGAAGTCGAACATCCTGCTGATTGGCCCGACCGGCTCGGGCAAGACCTTGCTGGCGGAGACGCTGGCGCGCATGCTCAATGTACCCTTCACCATTGCCGACGCGACGACGCTGACCGAGGCCGGCTACGTGGGTGAAGACGTCGAAAACATCATCCAGAAGCTGTTGCAGAAGTGCGACTACGATGTCGACAAGGCGCAGCAGGGCATTGTCTATATCGATGAAATCGACAAGATCTCCAAGAAGGCCGAGAACCCGTCGATTACCCGCGATGTTTCCGGAGAGGGCGTGCAGCAGGCGCTGCTGAAGCTCATCGAAGGCACGATGGCCTCGGTGCCGCCGCAGGGCGGCCGCAAGCATCCCCAGCAGGAGTTCCTGCAGGTCGACACACGCAATATCCTGTTCATCGTCGGCGGTGCCTTTGCCGGTCTCGACAAGGTGATTCAGGAGCGTTCGCAGTCGGCCGGCATCGGTTTTCACGCCGAGGTGCGCAACCCCGAGGCTGAAGACGTTTCCGAAATTCTCGCTGGAGTCGAGCCCGAGGATCTGATCCAGTACGGTCTGATTCCCGAGTTTGTCGGTCGCTTGCCCGTGGTCGCCACGCTTACCGAGCTTGATGCCGAAGCGCTGGTCCGCATTCTGACCGAACCGAAGAACGCCGTGGTCAAGCAGTTCTACAAGCTGTTCGAGATGGACAACTGCGAGCTCGAGATTCGCGACGACGCCTTGCACGCCATTGCCCGCAAGGCCATGGCGCGCAAGACCGGTGCTCGCGGGTTGCGCACCATCATCGAAAACGTGCTGCTTGATGTGATGTACGACTTGCCGTCGACCGAAAATGTGACCAAGGTCGTTATCGACGAAGCCGTGATCAACGGTGAATCCGAGCCCTATCTCATCTACGAGAACCCGCCTCAACGCGCCGGCGCGGAATCCTGAGCGATTTCCGTCAGCTGTCAGTCCTTCATTGTCATCCGCCGGCTTGAATCGAGCCGGTCGGGCGCCAATATCTGGTGTCAGTTCACATCAAGCCTGACGGGCCGTTGGGTCCGCAGAGCGCTGCAGAGAGAGTAATGGCCGACTACGACGTCAGCAAAACCAATCCGCCCCGCCAGCCCGTGCCGGTCTTGAGCCTGCGCGATGTGGTGGTTTATCCGCATATGGTCATCCCGCTGTTTGTGGGCCGCGACCGTTCGGTGCGCGCGCTTGAAGAGTCGATGAATGTCGACAAACAGATTCTGCTCGTCACCCAGAAAAATCCCGAGGTTGAAGAGCCTGGGCCCGACGAGCTGTTTGACTGCGGCACAATGGCGACCGTGCTGCAGATGCTGCGCTTGCCCGATGGCACCACCAAGGTGCTGGTCGAAGGCGGACAGCGCGTGCACATCGATGAGCTCGACAACGACGGTGAATATCTCGCCGCGCGCTATACCGAGCTGGCAAGCGAGGAGTCGGAGGATCTGCGTATCCTCGACGTGACCACGCGCAGCCTGACGAGCCTGTTCGAACAGTACGTCAAGCTCAGCCGCAAAGTGCCACCGGAGCTCATGACCACGCTGTCAGGCATTGAAGATCCCAGCCGCCTGGCTGACACCATAGCCGCGCATCTGGCTGTACGTATCGAAGACAAGCAGCGCGTTCTGGAGCTGGCACCGGTCGCTGATCGCATGGAGTTTCTGATGGGGCTCATCGAGGGCGAGATCGATGTGCTCAAGCTCGAAAAGCGCATTCGCGGCCGGGTCAAGAACCAGATGGAGAAGAGCCAGCGCGAGTACTATCTCAACGAGCAGATGAAGGCCATCCAGAAGGAGCTGGGTGACCTCGATGAATCCGGCCACGATCTGGGTGATCTGGAAGCGAAGATCGAAAAGGCGGGCATGCCGAAAGAGGCACTGGAGAAGGCTCGCAGCGAATTCAACAAGCTCAAGATGATGTCGCCGATGTCGGCCGAGGCGACGGTGGTTCGCAACTACCTGGACTGGATGTTGCTGCTGCCGTGGAAAAAGCGCAGCCGTATCAGCCACGACATCAAGGCCGCCTCCGATATTCTGGAAGCTGACCACTACGGTCTCGAGCGCGTCAAGGAGCGCATTCTGGAATACCTGGCGGTGCAGAAGCGCGTCAAGAAGCTCAAGGGTCCGATTCTGTGCCTGGTGGGCCCGCCAGGCGTGGGCAAGACCTCGCTGGGGCGATCGATTGCCCGCGCCACCGGGCGCGAGTTCATCCGCATGAGTCTGGGTGGTGTGCGCGACGAGGCAGAAATTCGCGGGCATCGTCGAACCTATATCGGTTCTCTTCCCGGACGCGTGCTGCAAAGCCTGAGCAAGGTCGGCAAGCGCAACCCGCTGTTCATGCTGGATGAGCTTGACAAGATGTCGATGGATTTCCGCGGCGACCCGTCCTCGGCCCTGCTGGAGGTGCTTGACCCGGAGCAGAACGATACCTTCTCGGATCACTATCTCGAAGTCGATTTCGACTTGTCTGAAGTGATGTTCGTGGCGACGGCCAACTCGCTCAACATTCCGGCGCCCCTGCTGGACCGCATGGAAATCATCCGCATTCCGGGCTATACCGAAGACGAAAAGCTCAATATCGCCACGCGCTATCTGCTGCCCAAGCAGCTGCGCGAGCATGGCCTCGAGGAAGCGGAGCTGCAGATCAGCGAGGGCGCGATCATCGACATGATCCGCCATTACACCCGCGAGGCCGGGGTGCGCAATCTCGAGCGCGAGATCGCCAAGGTCTGTCGCAAGGTGGTCAAGGAGCTCAGCCTTGACGCTGCGCTCGACAAGCGTCACGTCACCGTCCAGAACCTGAGCAAGTATCTGGGCGTGCGCAGGCATCGTTATGGTCGTGCCGAAGAGCACAACGAAGTCGGGCAGGTTACCGGCCTGGCGTGGACCGAAGTCGGCGGGGAGCTGTTGCAGATCGAAGCCGCTGCCGTTCCCGGGAAGGGCAAGCTCACGCATACCGGTCAGCTCGGCGAGGTAATGAAGGAGTCGGTTCAGGCAGCGCTTTCGGTGGTGCGCTCGCGCGCATCCGCCCTGGGCATTCCCGAAGACTTTCATCAGAATCGGGACCTGCATATTCACGTGCCCGAAGGGGCCACGCCGAAGGATGGTCCAAGTGCCGGTATCGGCATGGTGACCGCCCTGGTCTCGGTGCTGGCCGGCGTTCCGGTGCGTGCTGACGTCGCCATGACCGGCGAGATCACGCTGAGGGGCAAGGTGCTGCCCATCGGCGGGCTCAAGGAAAAGCTCCTGGCCGCGCGACGCGGCGGTGTCAGCCTGGTGCTCATCCCCGAAGAGAACAAGAAAGACCTCGACGAGATCCCCGAGCGCATCAAGAAAGGCCTCGAGATTCGGCCGGTTCAGTGGATCGACGAAGTGCTCGAGCTGGCCCTGGTCGGGCTGCCGCCGGCCGATCAGGCAGGCGAGGGTGAAGGTGCGTCGAGCAAGCGGCGAGCAAATCAAGGCGTGCGCGCACATTGATATTCGACGCTGATGTTCACCGGCCCGCACGGCAAATCGTCTTGCGGGCGGGTGAATCGTGACAAAAGCCCCCTGAGCGGGGCTTTTTGGGCATTTTTCCGGGTTTCGCTATTGATGACAGGGATGGGCTGATATACCATCACTGGCCAACAGACGGCTGGTTGCTGCCCTGGAGGGAGCGCTTTCACGATTGCAGCGAAGGGCCTGGCCGTTGCCATCCGCATAATGAACTTGATAAGGTCTGGAGTGACACTCATATGAACAAAACCGAATTGATTGCAAATATCTCCGAGCGCGCAGGTCTGTCAAAGGCCGACGCGCAGCGTGCCCTGGACTCGACCCTGGAGTCCATTACCGAAGCGCTCAAAGGTGGGGACACCGTGTCTCTGGTAGGATTTGGCACGTTTTCGGTCAGAGAGCGGGCGGCGCGTGCCGGCCGTAACCCGGCTACCGGAGAGACGATTCAGATCAAGGCATCGAAAACTCCTGCATTCAAGGCTGGCAAAGGTTTCAAAGACGCGATAAGATAGTGGGCTGAAGCCCGGGGTGCTTAGCTCAGCTGGGAGAGCATCGCCCTTACAAGGCGAGGGTCGGAGGTTCGAGCCCTCCAGCACCCACCAGGATTAGGAGTGGTAGTTCAGTTGGTTAGAATACCGGCCTGTCACGCCGGGGGTCGCGGGTTCGAGTCCCGTCCACTCCGCCACTAATCTGCAGGGCGCCCATCGGGGCGCCCTGTTTATTTCTGACAACTGAAAATACAACCGGGGTCATCCAAGGATCATGCTTCAGGCCATTCGTGATCGCGTAACCGGGATCGTCGCTATCTTCGTGCTCGGCCTGCTGGCCGTTCCGTTTCTTTTCTTCGGCTTGGACAGCTACATGCGTGCCGTCCCGCAGGACGCGGTGGCCGTGGTCGGCGACGACGAGATTTCCTCTGCCGACTTTCAGACCAGCTTCGCCCGTTATCGGGCGCGACTGCGCGACCAGCTGGGTGATCGCTACAGCGATCTTGAAACCAATCAGCCGGCGGTCCGCCGGGAACACCTTGAAAGCCTGATTGATCAGCTGCTGCTGCGCCAGCACGCCGAAAAGCTGGGGCTGCGGGTCAGTGAGCGGACCATCGCTGAAATGATTCGTGACGTGCCCGCCTTCCAGATCGAGGGCCAGTTCAATCCCGACGTCTATCAGCAGGCTCTGCGCGCCGCGGGCGAGACGCCCAGGGGCTTTCAGCAGGGGGTGCGCCAGGATATCCAGACGCGGCTGGTTGCCGAGGCAATTGCCGAGTCTTCGGTGGTGACTGAAACCGAGGTGGATCGCATGATCGGCCTGCAGCGCCAGCGCCGGCAGGTCAGCCTGGTGGATATCAGCTCGGCGCCATTCACCGATGAGGTCGAGATCACGCCGGCGGATATCGAGTCCTATTACCAGGACAACCTTGACCGCTTTACCAACGAGGAACGCGTGCGTCTGGCCTATGTCGAGCTGCAGCCTGACGAGCTGCTCGACGAGGCAACGCTCAGCGAAGAAGAGTTGCGGCAGCGCTATGAGGCCGCCAGTGCGCGCTATCTCACGCCCGAGGCGCGACAGGCCTCACACATCCTGATTACCGAAGACAGCGCTGGCGATGCTGAATCGGCCCGGGCGCTGGCCGAAGATCTCCGGGAGCGCCTGGAAAGCGGTGACTCCTTTGCCGAGCTGGCAGCCGAATACTCCGACGACCCGGCATCCTCGGGGCAGGGCGGCGACCTGGGCTGGATCGAACCCGAAGACATGGTCCAGCCGTTCGAAGACGCGTTGTATGCGCTGGCGGAACCCGGTGCAGTCTCCGACCCGGTCAAGACGCAATTCGGCTGGCATCTGATCCGGCTCGATGGCATTCGCCCGCCCGAGGGAATGAGCTTTGAGCAGGCGCGGACGGAGATTCTGAGTGACCATCTGCAGCGCCAGCGCGAGGAGCTCTACATCGACATGTCCGAGCGCATGATTGACCTCGTTTACGCCGACGACAGCAGCCTCGAGCCGCTGGCCGAGGAGCTGGGTCTGGAGATCAGGCAGACCGACTGGTTGACCCGAGCCGGTACCGATTCCGGGATCGCTTCTGACGAGCGCGTTGTCGACGCGGCATTCTCCGACCTGGTGTTGCGTGACCATGCGGTCTCCGATCCGATCGAGATCGAGCGCAATCACATGGTGGCCATCAAGGTGGTCGAGCACGAGCCGGCCGAGCCCAAGCCGCTCGAGGAAGTATCTGAGCAGATTCGTCAGCGTCTGATCACTCAGCGCAGCGGCGAGATGGCCCGCGAGCGTGCACAGTCCCTGCGCGAGCGGGTGGCCGGCGGAGAAAGCCTGGAGTCGGTGGCGCAAGCCGAAGAGCTGGAGCTGGAAACCCTCGAGTCGCTGGGCCGAACCGACTTCCAGCAGGGGCCGTCGTTCATCCAGGAAGTGTTCAGGCTGCCGGCACCCGGAGACGATCCCACGCTTCACGTGCTGCCGCGTCAGGGTGGTTATGCGCTGGTTCGTCTCGAACAGGTACGCCCCGGGGACCCGACCGAGGCGAGCGATTCCGAGCGCGAAATGATTCGTCGCCAGATTCGCAGCAGCCGCGCCCAGGAAGCGATCGAGGGCCTGATCGCTCAGCTGCGCGAGCAGACTACCGTCAGCGTGGTCGAGGAAAGGCTGTGATAAGTGTGAAGTGTGAAGTGTGAAGTGTGAAGTGTGAAGTGTGAAGTGTGAAGTGTGAAGTGTGAAGTGTGAAGTGTGAAGTGTGAAGTGTGAAGTGTGAAGTGTGAAGAAGCCGGGCTTGCCCGGCTTCTTGCTTTCTGGTTACTTCAGGCCGGCCATGCCGACGGTGTTGTAGCCGCCGTCGACGTAGGTGATTTCGCCGGTGATCCCGGCAGCCAGATCGGAGCAGAGGAAGGCCGCGGCGTTGCCGACGTCTTCCTTGGTGATGTTGCGGCGGATCGGCGAGGTTTCACCGACATGATCCAGCATTGAACGCAGCTGGGATACCCCCGAGGCCGCAAGCGTCTTGATCGGCCCGGCCGATATGCCGTTGACGCGGATGCCGTCTGCACCCAGACCGTGGGCCAGATACCGAACCGACGCTTCCAGCGAGGCCTTGGCCAGACCCATCACGTTGTAGCTGGGCATGGCGCGCACCGCGCCGAGATAGCTCAGCGTCAGGAGCGCGGCGTTGCGGCCTTTCATCAAGTGCTTTCCGGCGCGCGCCAGGGCGGCGAAGCTGTAGCTGGAGATGTCGTGAGCGACATGGAAGCCTTCGCGGTCGATGACGTCGGCAAACTCGCCTTCGAGCTGCTCACGCGGTGCGTAACCAACGGCATGAACGATGATGTCCAGCGCTCCCCATTCCTTTTCGATGGTCTCGAAGACCGCCTGAATCTGTTCGTCGCTGGCGACATCCAGCGGCATGGTCAGCTTCGACCCGGTCTGGTCGGCAATCTTCTGGACGCGTGACTGCAGCTTTTCGTTCTGATAGGTAAAGGCCAGTTCCGCGCCTTCCCGGTGCATCGCCTCGGCGATTCCCCAGGCAATCGAGCGCGGGCTGGCAACCCCGACAATCAAGGCTTTCTTGCCTTCGAGCATGCCCATGTTTCCGACTTCCTTGTGTTGTTTGCAATGAAACGTCAATTGTAACGACGGCAGTGTTAGAATGACACCAACCGACCGGTCGGTCGGGTCAGCTGATCCGTGATCGCCGCATGCACGTGAAATCCCCTGTAAACGAGGCTCCGCCGAGCGGGCTGCAGCGCCTGCTGGAGGCGGCCGCGGCCATCTTCTCGCAACGAGGTTATGCCGCCGCTTCGATTGCTGCCATCGCGCGACGGGCCGGCATGAGCAAGTCGACGGTGTTTCACCACTTTCCCTCCAAGGAAGCCCTTTATCTGGCCGTGATCCGGAATGCCATCGAGGGTTTTGGTCAGCATCTCGATCATGCACTGTCGCAGGCGGACGATCTGCCCGGCGCACTGAAGCGCTTTCAGCGTGAGCATCTGCGGCACATGGCGGCCCATCGGCAGGTCGTCCGGCTGATCCTGCGTGAGCTTCATGACCCGGCCCTGGAGCACAAGCGCCCCCTGATTCGCGAACTGCTTGCAATCAATTTCAGTCGCCTGGTGCGCTACCTGGAGTCGGCGCAGGCCGCGGGCAGCATCCGGTCGACGGCCGACTGCCGGGTGAGCGCTCTGATGCTGTTTGCCAGCAATGTGTTCCTGTTTCAGCATGCCGGTGAACTGGTCGACATGCCCGGGCTGCAGCTGGCCGGAAATCCCGATGAGTTTGCCGATTCATTCACCGATATTCTCTACAATGGCCTTGTTTCCGAGGCCGCGAACGGAGCCGAACAATGAACAAGAAAGTCCTGCTGCTGAGCGTGGCCGCGCTGTTGCTGAGCGCCTGCGGTGAAGAAGAAGGCTCAGGCCCCGAGGAGCGCGCCACGGCCGTTACCGTTACCGCAGTCGAGTCGCAAACGGTCGAGCGCACCGAGCTTGCTGTGGGGCGACTGCGTGCCACCACCACGCCGGCGATTTCGGCGGAAACGGCCGGGCGCATCGCGCGCATCCACGCCGACGTCGGCGACGCAGTGGAAAGCGGCGATGCGCTCGCCGAAATTGCTCCCGACGTGCAACGCATCGCGGTCAGCTCCGCGCGTGCCGAGCTCGCCCGGCTGGAGGCCCTGCGGGCCAATCAACAGCGTCAGGTGCAACGCCTCGAGCGTCTGGCCGCCCAGCAGTCGGTGGCCGAAGACCGCCTGGACGAGGCGGTGACCCAGCTTGAATCGATCAAGGCGCAGCTCGAGGCGGCGCAGGCGCGCCTGGAAGACGCCGAATACAACCTCGAGCAGACACGCATCGTCAGCCCGGTCAGCGGGATCGTGCAGGCGCGGCTGGTCAGCGTCGGTGACTACGTCAGCCCGGGGACGCGCGTCTACGAGCTGGTTGCCACTGAAGCGCTGCGCGCCTTCCTGCCTCTGCCTGAACACCTGCAGGACCGCATTGCGGTGGGTCAGCGAGTGCGCCTGAGCGTACCCGCCAGGCCAGAGAAACAGCTCGAAGCCGAGGTCAGCGAGCTGCGCCCGAGCGTGGGCGAAGGTTCGCGTGCCATCGACCTGATTGTCGAACTCGACAATCCGCGCGGCTGGCGGCCGGGCGGCTCGGTAACTGCGCACATCGTGCTCGATCGGCATGAGGGCCTGGTGGTTCCGCCCACCAGCCTGGTGCGCCGTCCCGACGGCGAGGTGGTGTATGTCGTTGATGGCAAGCGCGCCCGGGAGCGCCAGGTCGAGGCCGGCCTGCGCGGTGACGGCTGGATTGAAATCGCCGACGGCGTTGAAGCCGGTGAGCAGGTGGTGGTTGACGGCGCCGGCTTCCTGAGCGACGGCGCGCTGCTCGATATCAAGACGCAGGGAGAGGAACGATGACCCTGCCGGAGTTATCCATTCGCCGGCATGTGCTGGCCTGGATGATATCGGTGGTGATGGTGCTGTTCGGCCTGATCGGGTTTCGCTCGATCGGCGTGGATCGCTTCCCCGAGATCGAGTTTCCCATCGTGTCGATCACCACGGTGCTGCCCGGGGCAAGCCCCGAAATCGTCGATGCCAGCATCACCAACATCATCGAAAGTTCGGTCAACAGCACGCCGGGCATCGACTACATCCAGTCGAGCTCTTCGCCGGGCGTATCGAACGTGGTCGTCACCTTCAAGCTCGACAAGGACATCGACGTCGCTTTCAACGAGGTGCAGGCCAAGGTCAACCAGATTCTGCGCCAGCTGCCCGACGATGCCGACCCGCCGGTAGTGGCCAAGATCGAGGCCGGCGCCAGCGCCGTACTGTGGGTTTCTTTGCAGGGCGATCGCACCCTGCAGCAGCTCAACCAGTACGCGAACAACACCATTCGCAAGCGCCTGGAAACCATCGACGGCGTCGGCAAGGTGCAGATCGGTGGTCGTCGGGAGCGCACCATCCGTGTCGAGGTCGATCTCGATCGCATGGCCGCGCTCGGGGTCACCGCCGGCGACATTCGCCAGGCTTTCGCCACCGAGCACGTGCAGTACCCCGGTGGTTTTCTGGTCTCTGGCGCGACCGAATCGCTGGTCAAGCTCGATCTTGAATATCACTCCCCCGAGGCGCTTTCGGAAATGGTGGTGCGCCATGTCGACGGCGCGCCGGTGCGCATCGGCGATTTCGCCGAGGTCGTCGACGGGCTGGCCGACAACCGCGCCATCGCCCGTTTCATGGGCGAGCCGACCGTGGGCCTGGGCATCGTCAAGATTGCCGGTACCAATACGGTGGCCATTGTCGAGGAGGTCAAACGCCGCCTCAACGAAGAAATCATTCCGCAGCTGCCCAAGGGGATGAGCATCGACATTGCCTCCGATGACTCGGAGATGATCGAGGAGATCGTCGCGGCGCTGGAAGAGCATCTGATCGAAGGCACCCTGCTGGCGGCCCTGGTGGTGCTGTTCTTTCTGCGCACCTGGCGCGGCACGCTGATCATTGCGCTGGCCATTCCGGTTTCGCTGCTGGCAGCAGTAGCCGTGATCTACATGCTCGGCTATACCTTCAACACCATGACGCTGCTGGGGCTGCTGTTGCTGATCGGCGTCGTCGTCGATGACGCCATCGTGGTGCTGGAAAATATCTACCGCTTCCGTGAAGAAGTAACGCCCGACCCCATCGAGGCGGCCATTGGCGGCAGCAACCAGGTGTTCTTTGCCATTATCGCCACCACTCTGACGCTGGTATCGATCTTTGCCTCGGTCATCTTTCTCGGCGGCATCATCGGCCGCTTCTTCGAGTCATTTGCGGTCACCGTGACCGTCGGTGTGCTGGCCTCTGCGGTGGTGTCGCTGACGCTCACGCCCATGCTCAGCTCGCGCTTTCTGCGTGTGCGCCAGAAAGACCAGCAGCGCGGGCGCATCTATCACACCTTCGACCGTTTCTTTACCGGCATGGACAATGGCTACCGCCGCGCCCTTGACTGGACCCTGGATCACCGCTGGGGCGTACTGCTGCTGTCTTTGCTCGTGGTGCTCAGCTCGGGCTTCTTCCTGTTCGATATCGACAAGGAGTTCGTCCCCGAAGAAGATGAAGGCCGCTTTGTCGTCTCCTTCCGCGCGCCGCTGGGTACCGGCATCGACATGACCGCAAATTACCTCGACCGCATCGAGCAGGTGCTGGGCTCGCACGAGGAGATCAGGACCTACTTTACCGCCGTCGGCCTCGGCCAGGCCGGTGAGGTCAATCGTGGCATTGCTTTCGTGCGCATGGTCGACCGCGATCAACGCGACGTCACGCAACAGGTCTTTCTCGACACCATCCGGGCCGAGCTGGCCGAGACGCCGGGCGTTACCGCCTTTGCCTCGCCGCCGTCAATCGTTGGCGGCCAGCGTGGCGATCCGCTGCAGTTCGTCATCAACGGACCGGATCTGGAACAGGTGGCCAGCCTGGCTGACCGAATGCGCAGCCGCCTGGAAGACATTGACGGGATGGGGCGTCTCGATCTTGACCTGCAGCTCGATCTGCCGCAGCTCGATGTCAACGTCGACCGCGTGCGCACCGCTGAAGCCGGCCTGAGCTCCTCGGACGTGGCCTTTGCCGTCAACATGCTCGTCGGCGGCGTTGATATTGCCCGCTACAACGACCAGCCCGGCGACGGTGAGCGCTACGATATCCGCGTCAAGAGCGCTCAGGGCGAAATGACTCGCCCGTCGGATCTGGGCAAGATCTACCTGCGCACGCGCGACGGCGAGCTGGTGCGCTTCGACTCGCTGGCAAGCATCGATCAGACCGTCGGCCCGGCGGTCATCACCCGTTTCAACCTCAACTACTCGGCCGATTTCTACGGCAATCCGGACATGCCCCTGGGTCAGGCCGTCGATACCATCGATCGGGTCGCAGCCGAGCTGCTGCCGCTCGGTTACCGGGTGGAATACAAGGCCGAGGCGCGTGAGTTCCAGCAGACGGTCGGCTACGTGCTGTTCGCCTTCGGCCTGGCGGTGGTGCTGGTCTTCATCGTGCTGGCCAGCCAGTTCAACTCCTTCCTTCAGCCTTTCATCGTCATGACCGCGCAGCCGCTGGCGGTCATCGGCGGCATTCTGCTGCTGTGGCTGACCGGCCACTCACTCAACATCTTCTCGATGATCGGCATGGTGCTTCTGGTCGGACTGGTGGCCAAGAACTCGATTCTGCTGGTGGACTTGACCAACCAGTATCGCGAGCGTGGCGACAGTATCGACGAGGCTTTGCGCGAGGCCTGTCCCGTGCGGCTGCGCCCTGTGTTGATGACTTCGTTTACCGTCATCCTGGCGCTGCTGCCGCCGGCGTTGGGCTTTGGTGCAGGCGCGGACACCAACGGTCCGCTGGCAATTGCCGTGATCGGCGGCATGCTCAGCTCCACGTTGCTGACCCTGGTGGTGGTGCCGGCGGCCTATTCCATCCTCGAGAAGCGCTTTGGCCACCAGCGCGGAGAAACAGCACCGAGCTGACGCGGCCGGGCCGGCAAGGCGGAATGGTGCCCCGAGCAGGGGTGTTTCGCGGCCTGCGGCCGCTTGCCCTTCGGGCTGTCGCTTCGCTCCAGCGATTGCGCTGTGCGCAATGCGAACCTGATTGTCGTGGGTCGCCGGTTCGAATTGCGGCACCGTAAAGAACGGGCACTGCCGGTGGGTGCTTGTGCCCACTCTAGTATTTGGTGCCCCGAGCAGGATTCGAACCTGCGACCTGTCGCTTAGGAGGCGACCGCTCTATCCTGCTGAGCTATCGGGGCGCGCTGGAAAGTCAGCGGGGAAAAATATTAACAGAAGCCGAGTCAAGGCGCCCGTCCAGCACCTGCCCGCGCCAGCCGTCGAGCCATTCCGGCCGCTCGCCGCGCACCAGCCGGGTCAGCTCGCGTTTGCTGGCAATCACCGCCGGCTCGATGCCCAGTTCCGCAGCCACGTTGCGCACGCACTCCTGCAGGGCTTTGAGCTGACTGCGCTGCCCGGGGTCGAGCGGGTCGATCCAGTCGGGGCGCTGAAAGTGCGCGGTGTCAACCTCGTCGAGCACCTGCTCGAGGGCGTCGGCATAGCGCTTGCGATGCTTGCCCGGCAGCGCCCGGCCGAGATGCTCGCGCAGCGAGCGCTCCCCGGTACGGGCGAGTTCGATCAGGGTTTCATCGCCCAGCACGAAGCGTTTGGGCAGGTCTTTCCGGCGCGCCATGACATCCCGCCAGCGCGCCAGCGCATCCAGGCGCGCCAGGTCCGGAGTATCCAGTCGGCCGGCCCCCTTGACCCGGCTCAGCGGCGGCACACTGTCGCCCGAAGCCGCTTTCTGCAGCAGCCGCTGGCAGTCTTCGCGATGCCATTCCATGCGGCCGGCAGCCTGCAGCCGCGCCTCGAGATCGGCCTTTACCGCCGGCAACCAGATGACGTCTTCCGCGGCGTAGCGCAACAGCTCCTTCGATAACGGCCGTTTGCACCAGTCGTTGCGCGCCTTGCCGCCGCTCAGCTCAACGCCCAGCAGCTGCGCAACCAGGTGTTCGTAGCGCATCTGCAGCGGCAGGCCCAGCAGGGCCGCTGCCGTCTGGGTATCGAACAGCGGGTCGGGAAGGCAGCCGCCAACGTCGCGCAGCACCTCCAGATCCTCGCCCACGCTGTGCAGCACCTTGACCGTGCTGCGGTCAGCGAGCAGACGGCCCAGGGCCTCGGAGCGCGGCAGGGCGACGGCATCGAGCAGCCAGATCCGCATGCCGTCGCTGAGCTGTACCATGCCCGGGCGGGCGTAGAATGTACGCTCGCGAACGAATTCGGTGTCCAGGCCGACCGTATCGGCAGCGCGGCACTGCGTCTCGACCGCCTCGACCGGCTCTGGCTCGTCCAGCCAGAGTGCGTGCTCGACCGCCTCGATGGCGCGGTCTCGTTGTTGTTGTGTTGCGGCGTGTTGGGGCAGCTCTGGATGCATGAAAAGGGCTCTTCCGTGGTCGATGAAGGTTGTCGCAAGCGTCCGGATACGCTATTTTCACATATTCGATCAGTCTGCCCGCGCTCACGTGCGGGTCGGGGGTGTCACAATTGCAAAGCATCAATCCTTCGTTTTACCGGCAACAGGAGCTGTGATCTAGATGAGATATCTGCTGCTCGCAACTAGCGTCGTCTTTCTGTTCGTCGCGTGGCCCGCCAGGGGTCAGGACGAACCCGAGACGGCCGAGGGGGCCGAATCCGAGGCGCAGGCCGAGGAGGCGCAAGAGCAACGCCGGGTTCGCCGGCTGGGAGATGTGGTCGGAGCCGGGTCGGACGAGTTCGATATCGACTTCGAGAATCTCGATATTCCGAACCGCGCCGCGGAAAACGTTCCGGATGTCAGCCTGCCCAACCCGCAACAGGACCAGCAGCTGCAGGAGTTGCTGCGTGCACAGGCCTTTGCTCCCAACGACCCGGAAGTGGAACGCGCGCTCACGGCGCTGCTCGATGAGGTCGAGCGCGACATCGAGCAGGCATTGGCCCAGGGCAATATGGCGCGTGCGCGGCAACTGGCCGGCGTCATGGCCGAGGTGCAGCCCGAACGGGGCATCATCAATGAGGTTCAGGCTGAGCTCCAGCGCCGCAGCAGCGTCAGCGCGCTGGTCGAACAGGCCGATGCGGCCCTGCAGGCCGGCCGACTGACCGAGCCGGCCGACGGTAACGCGGCTGACCTGTTCGCCCAGGTTCTGGAGCTCGATCCCGGCAACCAGGCCGCCGTGGCCGGCCTGGCCGACGTGCATCAGGCGGTGGTCGACGAAGCGCTTTATCTGGCCCGCGAGGAGCTTGATTTCGAAGGCGCCGGCGCACGCTTGACCGAAGCCGAGACAATCCACGAGGCACCGGAGGTGGTGGCCGAGGCTCGGCAAGCCATCAGCGACTTCCGGCAGGGCCATATAGAAGATCTTTATGTCCAGGCGCGGGAGCATATCGACGAAGGCCGCTACGACGAAGCTGACGATGCGATAACGGAACTCGTTTCTCTGGGCGAGGATCGTGCCAGCGTCGAAGCACTGCAAGCCTCGCTGGCTGACGCCCGCACCTACGGCAGTTTCGAGCCGGGCCAGGTGTTTTCAGATCGGATTGCAGCGCTGGCGCGACCCGGCCCGCAGATGGTCGTCATGCCGGCCGGCAGTTTCATGATGGGCTCGCCGGAAAGTGAAGATGAGCGTCTGAGCAACGAGGGGCCGCAACATCGGGTGACTTTCGAGCGCGGCTTCGCGATGGCACGCACCGAAGTCACCGTGGGCCAGTTCGCCGATTTCGTGCGCTCGACCGGTTATCGCACCGACGCCGAGATCGAAAGGTCGTCGCGCGTCTATGATCTGGACAGCGGGCGCATGGTCGATCGCAACGGCACCGACTGGCGGGCGGACTTTTCCGGCCGCAGGGCCGACGATGATCTGCCTGTTCTGCATGTCTCCTGGCGAGATGCCAACGCTTATGTCGATTGGCTTTCAGAGCAGACTGAACGCAACTATCGACTGCCCACCGAAGCGGAGTTCGAGTACGCCCTGCGCGGCGGCACGCTCACGCCCTACTGGTGGGGCAACGGCGCACCCGATGAAAACGAGGTCGAGAACGTGACCGGCGACCGTGACGTGTCGCCTTCAGGGGCCCGCTGGAACGTTGCTTTTCGTCGCTATACCGACGGCTACTGGGGGCCGGCCCCAGTGGGTAGCCTGGCCAGTAACCCATTCGGCCTCTACGACATGGGCGGCAACGTCATGGAGTGGGTCGAGGACTGCTGGCACGACAGCTACGTGCGCGCCCCGGAAGATGGCTCGGCATGGGTCAACCCCGGCTGCAACCGTCGTGTCATCCGCGGCGGCTCCTGGTCGAGCACGCCCGCCATGTCGCGTTCGGCATTTCGCATTTCCAGCACCAGCGACAGCACTGACATGCGCGTTGGCTTCCGGATCGCGCGCGATCTTTGAGCCGGCGACAAAGCGGTAGCAAAAAGGCCGTCGCGGCATTGACCGCGACGGCCTTTTTGCTTACAGGTGATATCTGGTGCCGAGGGAGGGAATCGAACCCTCACTGCCTTTCGGCAAACGGATTTTGAATCCGTCGCGTCTACCAGTTCCGCCACCCCGGCTCGGGGACGCATATTGTCTGCCTCGGACGCGTGTTTGTCTAGTCCGAATCCAGGCTCAGGCTGGTTGGCTGCGGTTGGTACCAGTCGTCCTCGACGGGCTTGAAGACACAGCATTCGTCCATCACGCCGGAATAGATGTGGATGGTGACCGCCGGCTGATCGGGGCTGGGGTTGGCGATGGTGTGGTGTTCGTGCGGTGGGATCAGGCTGCCGGCGCTTCCGACTCCGGTTCGCATGGTGGTGCGCGGTTCGAACCGGAACTGATTGCTGCCGCGTTCGACCAGCTCGTACTGGACCACCTCGATTTCGCCGTGCCAGACAGCCTCGACGCACCACATGCCGGCGTGATCATGCAGCGGCGTGCCCTGACCCGGGCCCCAGGTCATGGCCAGCACGGTGTAGCCCAGCGCCTTGTCCTGGTGCAGCAGCCGGCGGCGGTAGTGCTCGTTGCTGTATTCGTATACGCAGTCGGGCAGCTGGATGTCCTCGTCGGCCACCAGCTCACACAGGCACTGGCGCAGGTTTTCGGTGATGTCTTCGGCGCAGTCGGCTGATACCGCACGGTGAATCCGGTCGATCATCCGCGACTTGCCGGGAAAGTCTAGACTCATTGCAACCACTTCCTTATCGGTTCGCCAAACGTGGGCACGTCGGCCAGAAACGCATCGTGGCCCTGTATCGAGGGTAGCGCCTGGAAGGTCACATCGTTGCCGCTGGCTTCCAGGGCCGAGGCCAGGTCCTTTTGCTGAAACAACGGAAAGAGGATATCAGTCTTGACCCCGAGCACCAGGGCTTCACCGGCAAAGCAGCGGTCAAACATGCGCTTGAGCGTGTCGTCACTGTCGCAGAAATCGAAGGTGTCCATCGCGCGCGACAAGTACAGATAGCTGCAAGGATCGAACTGGCCGACGAACTTGCGCGCATGGGTCTCGAGATAGGATTCAACGGCAAAGCGCATGCCAAACAGCGTCGGCGGGAAATAGTCCTGGCTCTGACGGCCGAAACGCTGCCGCCACTCGGTTGCCGAGCGGTAGGAAATCATGCCCAGCTTGCGCGCCAGGCGCATGCCGACCTCGGGCCAGTCGTCTTCGGTATAAAGCCCGTCGCGAAAGTTGCGGTCGGTGACAATCGCTTCTCGCTGCAGCGAACGAATGGCAATGGCCATGGGCGTCGCCGAGCAGGCGGTTGAAATCAGGCCGAGCTTGCGCGCGCTCTGCGGAAACTGCTTGAGCCAGGCCAGCGCCGTGAGCCCGCCCATCGATGGGCCGATGATCGCGTGCAGGGTCTCGATGCCCAGATGCCGGACCACCAGGCGCGCAGCCCGCGCGATGTCTTCGATGGCAAGCTCCGGAAAGTCCAGCCGCCACGGCCTGCCGGTGTCCGGATTGATGCTGGCCGGTCCGGTCGATCCCATGCACGAGCCCAGGGAGTTGATGCAGAGCACGAAAAAGCGGTCGGTGTCGATGTAGCGACCGGGCCCGATCATGTCTTCCCACCATCCCGGCTCCGGATCCTGGGTCGAGGAGGTCGCGTGCGAGCCGGGCGAAAGGCCGGTGCAGATCAGTATGGCGTTGGATTTGTCGGCGTCGAGTTCGCCCCATGACTCCCAGGCCAGGCGCACGTGAGGCAGTCGCCCGCCGCGGTAGAGTTCAAAGGGCTGCTCAAGATCGAAATAGCGGGTGGCCGGACCCATGGATTTCCTCTATGGTCAAAAAAGCCATTCTACAGCGCCTGCCCGAGACTCAGATCGGGTCGGTGAACTGCGCGCTGCCGATGCCGCGGTCGGGCAGCAGAACGGGGATGCCGTCGACGACCAGATAGATGACTTTATCATCGCGGGTGATCAGGGCTTCGCGCGCCTTGTCCTCGACTGCGCTGTGGTCGACATATTGCACCTGACCGGCGGCAATCAGCGCGTTGAGTTTCTTCAGGCGGCTTTTCTCCAGCGGGCGCAGCGGCTGATGGCTGACCGGGCAGCAGAGGATGTCGAGAAGAGGATCGATGGTGGCCATGCCGATGATTGTATCCTTTCGGAGGGTGCGCATGGAAGCGCGTTTACTCGTCACGGCGGCCCTGATAAGATTCATTGTTTTCCTTATCCAACGCGGAGGGTTCGCGATGGCCGCATCGCCTCTGATCGGCATCATCATGGGTTCGAAAAGCGACTGGGAAACGATGTCGCATGCCGCCGGGCTGCTCGAACAGCTCGGTGTGCCCCACGAAGTGAAGGTGGTGTCGGCTCACCGAACGCCCGAAGCCATGTTCGAATACGCGCAAGCCGCCGAGGAGCGCGGTATCGAGGTGATCATCGCCGGGGCCGGTGGCGCCGCCCATCTGCCGGGCATGGTTGCGGCCCGAACCGTGCTGCCGGTTCTGGGCGTGCCGGTTCAGTCGCGCGCACTCAACGGGCTGGACTCGCTGCTTTCAATTGCACAGATGCCGGGCGGGGTGCCGGTGGGCACCCTGGCCATCGGCAAGGCGGGGGCCGTGAATGCCGGCCTGCTGGCGGCTTCCATGCTGGGCGCCGCGCATCCTGATATTCGCGAGCGCTATCGGAGCTGGCGGCAGGAGCAGACCGATGCCGTGCTGGCGGCGACCGACCCGCGCGCCTCATGAAGGTTGGTATTCTGGGTGGCGGCCAGCTGGCACGCATGATGGCTCAGGCGGGGCTGCCGCTGGGCGCGGAGTTCGTGTTTCTTGATCCCAAGGCGGATGCCTGTGCCGGCCAGCTGGGACGGCTGGTCACCGCTGACTGGAGCGATCCGGCGGGGCTGGATCAGCTGTCCGGCTGTGACCGGATCACCTGCGACTTTGAAAATGTTCCCGCGGCGGTACTCGAGGGTCTGGCCGAGTCCGGCCATCCGGTGCGGCCGGCAGCCAATGCCTTTGCCGCCGCCCAGGATCGGCTCAATGAAAAACAGCTGTTCGAGTCGCTTGGCATCGAGGTGGCGCCTTTTGCCGCCGTTTCCGGGCGCGCCGATCTGCTTGCCGCCCTGGATGACATCGGTTACCCGGCGCTGCTGAAGACCCGCCGCATGGGTTATGACGGCAAGGGGCAGTATCTGCTGCACGGGCCCGAGGATCTCGAGCCCGCCTGGGCGCAGCTGGGCGACCATGCGTTGATCCTCGAAGGCTGGGTCGATTTTGATTTCGAGTGCGCCATGACCGTGGTGCGCAACGCCGCAGGCGAGCTGCGCTGCTATCCGCTCTCGCGCACGCTGCACGCCGATGGCATGCTGCGGCTGGCCGCTGCGCCCGCCGCGGTGGATGCCGGCCTGCGCGAGCGTGCCGAGGCCTGTGGCCGGCTTCTCGCCGAGCATCTGGACTACGTCGGCTGTCTGACCCTGGAGCTGTTCGTCTCCGGCGATCGGATCATCGGCAACGAGTTTGCTCCGCGGGTGCACAACTCGGCCCACTGGACCATCGAGGGCGCGGTGTGCTCGCAATTTGAAAATCACCTGCGCGCGGTGTGTGATCTGCCGCTGGGCAGCACGGCTCTGCGCGCCCCGTCGCTGATGTTCAACTGGATTGGCGGCATGCCTTCGGCATCCGGGCTGCTGAAACTGCCGGATCTTCACTGGCACGACTACGGCAAGTCATTCCGGCCGGGGCGCAAGGTAGGTCACGCCACGCTGCTGGCCGAGACCTGGGCCGAGCTGGCACACCAGGCGCTCCAGGCGCGCCCGGAGCTGCCCCGGCCGCTGGGCGATCTGCTCGGCGGGCTGGTTGCGTCTCGGAAAGGCAGGGAATAGGGCGGTATTGGCCGCAAGCCGGCCCCGTTTTCAGCGCCCGTTGTGGTGCGAAGGGTTGATGAACGGTTCGGTCTGAGCGGTCGGGAAAAGAACCAGATGGTGGGCGTCCAGCGTCACGCCGATGGTCTGGTCGACTGCATAGTCGTCGTGGCTGGGAAACAGCGCTGCGATCTCCTCGCCGGTGTCCAGTTCCAGGCGATACAGGATCTGTGCTCCCTGAAACTGACGGCCGACCACGCGGGCTCTGGAGCCATCGGTGTCCGGGCGGATGTCATCGGGCCGGATCAGCAGCGCCAGCTCGTCGCCATCGGGGCGGTCGTCGGGCGCCGGTGAACGGCCCAGCCCGTGCACCAGGGTCTGGTCTTCCACCACGCGCGCTTTCAGATAACTGCCGCGGCCGGTAAAGGCGGCGACATAGTGATTGGTCGGCTCATGGTAGAGCTGGTAGGGCGAGTCCCACTGCAGCATGCGCCCGTCCTTGAGCAGCCCCACCCGGTCGGCGAGGGCGAAAGCCTCCTGCTGGTCGTGGGTGACCATCAGCGTTGCCGTGCCGCGCTGCTTGAGAATACTGCGAACTTCCTCGCCGACGTGCCGTCGCAGGCGGGCATCGAGATTGGAAAAAGGCTCGTCCATCAGCAGCACGTCGGGCTCGGTTGCCAGCGCACGCGCCAGGGCGACGCGCTGCTGCTGCCCGCCGGAGAGTTCGTGTGGATAACGATGCGACAAACCCTCCAGCCCCGTCAGCTCGAGGAGCTCGTCGATACGGTGGTCGCGTTCGCGCCGTGACAGCCGGCGCAGGCCGAAGCCGACGTTGCCGGTCACGTTCAGATGCGGGAACAGCGCGTGATCCTGAAACACCATGCCGACGCTGCGCTTTTCCGGTGCCAGACGAAAGTCCGGGGTCGAGGCCACCCGATCGTCGATGCGGATTTCGCCGGAGCGCAGGGGCTCGAAGCCGGCAACCGCGCGCAGGGCCGTGGTTTTTCCGCAGCCCGAGGCGCCCAGAAGACAGCCGATTTCGCCGACGTCAAGCCCGAAGCTCAGACCGCGTATGACGCAGGCTTCTTCGTAACCGAGCCAGATGTCGTCGACCTCGAGAATCACGGGCAATAACGCTTGCGGATTACGCCGATCACGACTTCGGCAATGCGGTCGACTTCTTCGTCGCTGACGATCAGCGGCGGCAGCAGACGAACGGTTCGGCCACGGGTGACGTTGATGATCACGCCATCGGCCAAGGCATCGTCCTTGAGCTCGCCGCAGTCGCGGTCGAGCTCGATTCCCACCATCAGGCCGCGCCCGCGCACGGCCTTTACCGGGGCCAGGCCCTCGAGCCCGGCCCGCAGCCGGTCGATGAGCCGCTGTCCGGCTTGGGCAGCGCGCTCGCCGATGCGATCTTCACGCATGATGTCGATCACCGTCAGTGCCGCGCGGCAGGCCAGCGGGTTGCCGCCAAAGGTGGTGCCGTGAGTGCCGGGCGTCATCATCGCGGCCACGTCCTCGCGCGCCAGGCAGGCAGCCACGGGCATGCCATTGCCTAGCGCCTTGGCGAGCGTGACCACGTCGGGCCTGAGGCCGGCATGGTGCTGAAAAGCGAGCCACTTGCCGGTGCGATTCATGCCCGTCTGGATCTCGTCGAGCATCAGCAGGGCGTCGTGCTGGTCGCACAGGCGGCGCAGGGTCGGCAGGTAATCGTCGGGCGGGACGTGCACGCCGCCTTCGCCCTGAATCGGCTCGACCAGCACGGCAACGATCTCCGGATGCTCGGCCAGAGCGGCCGCGGCCGTTTCGGCGTCGCCGAAGGGCACGCGTACAAAGCCGTCAACCAGGGGCCCATAGCCGGCCTGTATCGCCGGGTTGCCCGAGGCGCTGATGCCGGCAAGCGTGCGTCCGTGAAAGCTGTGATCGGCGACCAGAACAGCCGGGCGAGCGATGTTTTTTTCGTGGGCGTGGCGGCGCGCCAGCTTGAGTGCGCATTCGTTGGCCTCGGCTCCGGAGTTGGCAATGAATGCCCGCTCCAGGCCGCTGATCTCTGCCAGGGCCTGCGCCAGTTCTTCCTGCAGCGGTACTTCGACGATATTGGCGGTATGGATGAGCCGGTGAGCCTGATCGGCAATGGCTTTGGCCAGCCGGGGCTCGGCATGCCCCAGGCTGCACACGCCAATACCGGAAATGGCGTCGAGGTAGCGACGCCCCTGATCATCAGTCAGCCAGGCCCCTTCGCCACGGACCATGCGCACGGGCATGCGCGCATAGGTATTGAACAGGTGCGTCATTGACTCGTTGGCAAGTTTGGAAAGCGGTCATTCTACCGCTGATTGGCAACCGGCGGCGCCTGGCGCCGCCGGTGACGGGTTGAAGAGGTGAAAACGCTTCAGTCGCGCAGACGCGAGGCGACGTGATCCCAGTTGACGATTTCGAAGAAAGCGTCGACGTATTTCGGACGCGCGTTGCGATAGTCGATGTAGTAGGCGTGCTCCCACACATCACAGACCAGCAGCGGCGTGTCGTCGCCGGTCAACGGGCTTTCGGCATTCGATGTCGAGGTCACGGCGAGCTTGCCGTCGGGCTTTTGCACCAGCCAGCCCCAGCCGGAGCCGAACTGGCTGACCGAAGCCTTGGTGAACTCGTCGACGAAACGATTGAAATCGCCGAAGTCGCGCTCGATCAGCTCGCCGAGCCGGCCTTCGGGCTGCCCGCCGCCGTTGGGCGTCATGCAGTTGAAGTACATGGTGTGGTTCCAGACCTGGCCGGCCTGGTTGAACATCTTGCCGGAGGACTTGCGAATGATGTCCTCGAGTTCCATGTTGGCGAACTCGGTGCCCTCGATCATGTCGTTGAGGGTGTTGACGTAGGTCTGGTGATGCTTGCCGTGATGGTATTCCAGCGTCTCTCGCGAGATGTTGGGTGCCAGGGCATCCAGTGAATAGGGCAGATCGGGAAGCTCAAAAGCCATGGTTTGGTCCTCCATTATTATTGCGGGTGCATCTCCATAGATGGTAGCGAGACCCGCAGGGTTTCAAGGGCACGCGGTATTTTGCGCCGCGTGGATCAACCGCGGTCGTCCTCGAGTTCTTCGAGATGACGCCAGCGATTGACGATATTGCAAAACAGTGCGGCCGTGCGTTCGGTATCGTAGGCGGCCGAGTGGGCGCGGCTCTTGTCCCAGTCCAGCCCGGCGGCGTCAACCGCCCGGGCCAGAACCGTCTGCCCGTAGGCCAGGCCGCCCAGCGTGGCGGTGTCGAAGCAGCTGAAAGGGTGAAACGGGTTGCGCTTGTAGCTGGTGCGCTCGACTGCTGCATTAAGAAAGCCCAAATCGAAGTGCGCATTGTGGCCGACCAGCACAGCGCGTTTGCAGCCGGTGGCACGCAGGCTCTGGCGAATCGGCTGGAACAGGTGCCTGAGCGCGTCGCGCTCGTCCACCGCCGGGCGCAGCGGGTGGTGCGGACGGATGCCGTTGAACTCCAGCGCAGCTTCTTCGATATTGGCGCCCTCGAACGGCTTGATATGCTGCATCATCACCTCACCGGGGGACAGCCAGCCATCGGCGTCCATTTCGATGATGCAAGTGGCCAGCTCCAGCAGGGCATCGGTAGCGGCATTGAAACCACCGGTTTCAACATCGACGACCACGGGCTGGAAACCTCGAAATCGATTGACGATTGAAGACATGGAAAGCGTGATTGGGTAACAGAGACCAGCATAATGCACCCTCACCGGTTTGACCACCGCAACGCCGCCGTCGTGCTGCTGGTGCTGTGGTTGCTGCCGAGCCTGGCCACCGCCGAGGTGTTCTGGTCGGTAAGCGATGCGCAGGGCCGCCAGAACTGGTTGCTGGGCACCATGCACAGCGAAGACGCCCGCCTGCTCGAGTGGCCCGCGCCATTGGTAGAGGCTCTGACCCGAGCGGATCGCATGGCGCTGGAGCTGATTCCGGATGCCGGCATGCTCGAGCGCTTGCAGCAGGCCATGGTGGCGCCCGAAAAACGTCTCGATGAAGTGCTGGAGCCTGCGCTCTATCAGCGGGTTTGCACCTTGCTGACCGGCGAATACGGCCTCACCGAGGCGGCCGTCAGCCAGCTGAAACCCTGGGCCGTGGCGCTGACGTTGGCCACCCCGCCGGCCGAAACCGGGATGTACATGGATCTGATGCTGTCCTGGCGCGCCCAGGGCGCCGGTCTGGACGTGGTGGCGCTGGAAAGCGTTGACGCCCAGGTCGACTTTCTTTCCGGCCTGCCGCTGGAAGACCAGATCAGCCTGATCCGTGAAACGGTCAATGATCATGCGGCCCACCAGGCGGTGTTCGAGCAGCTGGTGTCGGCCTATCTCGACGGGGACCTGGAGCGTCTTGCCGCCGTGGCCGAAGCGCAGATGGCCGGCCATGACGAGCATATCGTTCGCTATTTTCAACAGCAGGGCCTGGCGGCACGCAATCGGCAAATGCTCGAGCGGGCCGACGCGTGGCTGGCCGAAGGCGGCTTGATCATTGCTGTCGGCGCGCTGCACCTGCACGGAGATGATGGCCTGATCGAACTGCTCAGGGCGCGTGGCTGGCAGGTCGACGGCATTTATTGACCCGGGCCGGGTTGGTACTGAGTGCGCCCTCAGGTGACTGTGGGCTGCGTCGCCTCGAAGTGCCGGCGCTTCTGCCGCCAGCGGCACAGATCGTAGACCGGGCATTGCCCGCACAGCGGTGCGCGCGCCCGGCAGGTATAGCGGCCGTGGAGAATCAGCCAGTGGTGCGCGTCCTTCAGGTAGGCTTCGGGCACGCGTTTGAGCAGGGCCTTTTCGACTGCCAGCGGCGTCTTGCCCGGCGCCAGGCCGGTGCGGTTGGATACCCGGAAGATGTGCGTGTCGACCGCCATGGCCGGCTGGCCGAAAGCGGTGTTGAGCACCACGTTGGCGGTCTTGCGGCCGACCCCGGCCAGGGCTTCCAGCTCGGCGCGCGTATCGGGTACGGCGCCGTCGTGCTTGTCGATCAGATCCCGGCAGGTCTTGATGATGTTTTTGGCCTTGGAATTGAACAGGCCGATGGTCTTGATGTAGTCCTTCAGGCCGTCTTCGCCCAGCGCCAGGATGGTTGCCGGCGTGTTGGCCACCGGAAACAGCCGGCGGGTGGCCTTGTTGACGCCAACGTCGGTGGCCTGGGCCGACAGGATCACGGCCACCAGCAGCTCGAACGTCGAGTCGTACTCCAGCTCCGTGGTGGGTTCGGGATCGAGTTCCTTCAGACGCCGGAAGAATTCCTCGCGATCGGCCTTGTTCATGATGCTGAGGGTTCGGCGGGTGAAGGGGCAGCGCCCGATTCTGCGCCAGTTCGCGCCGGACGCCGGATCAGCCATTGTCTGAGCGCAACCAGCAGGCCCAGGCCGATGAACGCGCCGGGCGGCAGCACGGCCAGCAGCAGGCCTTGATCGAAGGGCAGGATCTGCATCGTCCAGTCCGCTGCGGCGGTGCCGAACAGCATGTCCGCGCCGTCGAGCAGCGTGCCCTGGCCGATGATTTCGCGCCCGGCCCCGAGCACGATCAGCACCGCGGCAAAGCCCGTGCCCTGGGCCAGTGCATCGGCCAGGCTGGCACCGACCGGCTGTTTCGAGGCAAAGGCCTCGGCCCGCGCAAGGATTGTGCAGTTGGTCACGATCAGCGGCACGAAGATGCCCAGCGTGCGGCTGAGCTCGTGCAGCCAGGCCTGCATTGAAAGGTCAATGGCGGTCACCGTCGAGGCGATGATCAGCACGAAGGCGGGAATGCGGATTTCCGGGCGCCAGGTCTGGCGCAGAGCCGAGACCAGGCCGCTGCTGACAACCAGAACCAGCAGGGTGGCCACGCCCAGCCCGAAGCCGTTGACCGCGGTATTGGACACCGCCAGCAGCGGGCACAGGCCCAGCAGCTGCACCAGGCCGGGATTGTTGTCCCACAGGCCGTCGCGCCAGATGCGTTTCGTTTCGCTGGGCGTCATGTCGAGCCGCCTGAAGTCAGGAAATGTACGGAAGTCACGAGCAAGTCAATTATCGGTGGTTGCAAACAGGTTGTCCCGCTTGGTCTCGAAGGCCTGCAAGGCGCGTTCGAGCGCGGCGATGACGGCGGCCGATGTGATCGTGGCGCTGGAGACCGTGTCGAATGCTCCGCCTCTGCGGTCCGGGGCCCAGTTGCCAGCATCGGGGTGTTCCAGCGATGTGCCGCGGAACTGCTCGATCCAGTCGCTCTTGCCGCGTTCGATCCGGTCGCCCAGACCGGGGGTTTCGCGATGCTCGAGAATCCGGACCCCCAGCACCGTGCCCGCCAGATCGACCGCCACCAGCATGCGGATTTCGCCGCTGTAGCCCTCGGGCGTGGCCAGGTCGATCACCGCCGCGCGCGGCTGACCGTCCAGCCGGGCCCGATAGACGGTGGCCGCCTGGGGCAGGCCGTCGATCGTCATGCGCGCGGCGTCTTCGAGCAGCGCGTTGTCGTAGCTGCCCGGCTCGAGCATCGAGGCCACCGCGGCCAGGGCGTGCTCGCGGCGCTGCTCGCCAATGCGCTCGTCCGTCACCCGGTCAAGCACGGCAAGCAGCAGGGCCGCGGCCAGCCCGATCAGACCCAGGCCAACAGCCGGGCGCCAGATCGAGGCGCGCTCAGTCATTCAAGCGGCCACCTGAAGGTCGGCAGGTATTCCGGGACTGCCGGGCCGCACGTGCCCGGTGCCGTTCAGTCGCTCTCGAAACGGTCGTGAAAGAAGCGCCATGCATCGGTCAGGTTCTCATGCTGGTAGACGTAGTCGTTGCCCGCTGTGCCGAAGATCAGGTCCGGGTCGCTGTCGCCGTCAAAGTCTCCGAACGCGACTGAAAGGGCCCAGTTTGCCGGTCCCAGCTGCAGGCCTGAATTCGAGAACGAGGCATTGCCGTCGTTGATCCAGAGTTCGTTCGGCGCTTCGCTGAAAGTAGGGCCCTGCAGTGCCAGCGCCACATCCATGTCGCCATCCTGATCCACATCTGCCGTGATGGCTTGGCTGACCTCACCGCTCCAGGTATGTACTCTGGAAAAATCGCCGTTGCCGTCGTTGATATAGACACCTGCGTTGGTGAGCGCGTCCAGACTGCCGTCACCGTCGAGATCGACAAGCTCAACGCTGCGGCTGCCGATGACCGGCTCTTGCCTTGGCGAGCCAAAGTCAGGGGTCGAGCCGCCGTCGTTGAAGTAGGCCGCGCTAGACACTCCGCCCACGACGAGAATGTCGGCGTGGCCATCGCCGTCTAGGTCACCGATATCGACCGCTCCGTTCTGCCCGGTGAGGCTTGTGACCTCGCTTAGCTGACCGGCGCCGTCGTTGAGATAGACTTCTCCGGTTCCGAACACGACATCGATGTTGCCGTCGCCGTCCAGATCGCCGGCGGCAGCGTACGTGCCTGTCGGCAGGGTCTGCGACGACAGCGCATGCCCGCCGCTGCCGTCGCTGAGCCACAGCGTTGACGGTTTGTGGGCGCCGCGTACGGCCAGGATGTCGAGATAGCCATCGTTATCGAAGTCTTCGATCAATAGCTGATTGACGCGGTTTGCATTTTGGTCATCCCTGAATCCACTGTCGGAGTAGCTGCCGGAGCCGTTGTTGAGCCAGATGCGCATCGATGTGCCGAAAGAGCCGACAATCACGTCAAGGCTGCCGTCGTTGTTCATGTCGGCATAGAGAATTGCGCGCGCGTCGAAAAACGCGCCGGCGAGGGTCAGTTGTTCACCCGTTTCTTCGAAAGCGACCTGCGCCATTGCCGTGGTGGCCAAGCCAATGGCCGCCGCTGCAGCAGCAGCCCGCCTCGTCGCGGTGTTCTTCTTGTGGTGCCTTGACATTGATTTCTCCCGGAGCTTGGTCTGTGGCAATTTGCCGACCCTTAGAGTACGGGATGTATGCCCTCGCTGTGCCATGAGCGGCGCGCCATCATCGTGCCGCGGTGGGGCGGGTGCCCGGCAGACCCCAGAGCGCGTCAGCTGATCAGCTTCAGGCCCACGGCGCCGCTGATGATACAGGCCAGAAACAGCAGGCGCAGCCAGGTCATTGATTCCTTGAAGAAGGTCACGCCCATCAGCACCGCGCCGGTCGCGCCCAGGCCGGTCCAGATGGCGTAGGCGGTGGCCAGCGGAATGTCGCGCATCGCCAGGGCCAGGAACCAGAACCCGAATGAAAAGATCACCACCACGGCCAGCAGCCACTGCCATGATTTCTTTTGCAGATACATGTTGATGGCGGCCACGCCGAAGATCTCGCCGAAGCTGGCGATGAACAGATACAACCAGGCCATCAGGGCGTGCCCTCGCCGGCGCCGGCCGACTCTGCCGGCGTGGTGAGCTGAACACCGACCACGCCGACGATGATCAGCGCCAGAAACAGGCCATTGGCCGGCGTGAACGGTTCGCCCAGCAGAGTGAAATCGATGATTGCGATGGCCGCCGCCCCGGAGCCGGTGAACGTGGCATACACCGAGCCCGACGGCAGTACCGCGCAGGCCTTGATGATGAAGTAAAAGCTGAAGATCAGGGCCACGACGGTGCCCGCCCACATCCAGAAATTGGATGAATATTTCAGCCCAAGTACCCAGAAGATTTCGACAAATGCGGCCCAGAAGACGTACATCCAGCCCATGAGGTGTGCTGCTCCAGATTCAATGAGTGTGCAGAATCGAGGTGAGGCGCGCAGGCAGTCCGGCCGGGCAGGGCCGCGGCCGGACAATGCGCCGTGAAAGTATAAACGGTTACCGCTGCATTCGAGGGTGGACGCTCGGCTCAGTCTTCGCTGTCCTCGAAGCGGCCGACGCCGATGTTCCACGGCACCCGGTCTTCCTTTTCGCCGTAGTTTTCGTGCTCGCCGAGACGGTGGCCGTCGTGCTCGCGGATTTCACCGTAGCGGGTATGGCGATGGAAGGTGTCGCCGAAGCGCTCCAGCAGATCATCGACCGAACCGCGGTAGCGCGGGTCCTGCGGGCGTTCCTGGCTGTTGATGTACCAGGCAATGTCCCAGGCCTGCTGATTGCTCAGCGAGTTGGGCTGGCCCAGCGGCATGTCGTGCTTGATCATGCCCGCGGCCGTGTTGATGCGCACGATACCCGCGCCCCAGTTGTACGAGCCATCACCCCACAGCGCCGGGAAGACGTATTCGCCGTTCTCGTAATGGCCCGCACCATCCGTGCCGTGACAGACGGCACAGTGGGTCTGGTATTCCTGCTCGCCGCGCTCGTAGCTCAGGTTTTCGGGGCGCTCGGGCGAGGCGTAGCCGCGGCCGTAAATGGGCTTGTCCGGAAACATCGGTACGCCCCGGGCCAGCCACTGGTGATAGGCGCTGAGCGCGAGCATGTCGTCGCTGCCGTATTCGGGCGGAATGCCGTTCATCGAATAGGCAAAGCAGCCGGCAATGCGTTCTTCCAGGCTGTTGACGTGCTGGTTCTTGCCGCGAAAGTCCGGCAGGGTGACCGCCGCCGGCCACACCGGCGCGCTGAAGGGCAGGCGGCCCTCATCGAGGTGACAGCTCGAGCAGTTCATGTCGTTGAATACGTTTTTTCCGCGCAGCTGCTGGGTGTCGATGAACAGCTCGCGCCCGCGGCGGATCACCTGCTTGAGCTGCGGATGCAGATCGGCCTGTTCGAGGTCTTCGAGGGTCGGCGGCACGTGTACCAGCTGGTCTTCCGTGGGCGGTGGAAAGCCCAGTTCGACGAGTTGTTCGTGCTGCGCCCGCGCGGGCAGGCTGATGCCGGCAATCAGCGCGACAAGGCCGGTTGCGGTGATTGCCATCAAGGCGGCCAGCGTCGTTGCCGGTCGGCACGGATTGATCATTGCAGGCTTCATGGTTGTGTCTCCACGGTCCGGTGCGCCAGCCAGGCGGCCACGGCACGGATGTCTTCGTCGCTCATGCGTCGGGCAATCGCGCCCATCAGGTCTTGCGGGTCATTGCTGCGCTTGCCCTCCTGCCAGGCGCGCAGCTGTGATTCGATCACGCCGGCGTGCTGGCTGGCGATGCCGGGAAAGATGCTGCCGCCGCCTTCGTTGCGCGGTCCGTGGCAGCTCTGGCAGGCGACGATGTAGTCATCCCAGTCGCCGCGCCGCGCCAGCTTTTCACCGCGGGCAAGCAGTTCTTCGTCGGCCTGTTCACCGCCGCCGGCTGCGGTTACCGGCATCTGGCTGTAGTAGGCGGCCACATCGGCAATCTGCTGGTCGTCGAGCATGTTGGCAAAGGGCGCCATGCTGGGGCTTTCGCGACGGCCTTGCTTGAAGTCATGCAGCTGCTGCGCCAGATACGCGGCATTCTGCCCGGCCAGGCGCGGCCACGATTCGCCGCCGGGAATGTTCATGCCGCTGCCGTCGGTCTGGTGACAGGCCACGCAGGCGGCAGCCGCCTGTTCGCCGCGGGTGGCATCGCCTTCCAGGCCTTTGGGGCCGGCAAGGGTGAGCCCCGGCACAAGGCCGAGCAGGAGAAGGGTCGAGGTGCGGATCATCGGCATAATCGCTGGCTGGGGTGACGGGTCATGGGCCCATATTAGCGCGGCTGGATGTGCTGCAATCATGTACTTGTTGTACCTGATTGGCGGCGCACGGATCGGGCTCGGTCCGGAACGGTGCGGCGGGTTCTCAGGTCAAAGCGGTCGACGTTTGCCACAGCGCGATGAGCACTTGTGGGGGGCGAAGCATGTGGCTTGCGCCAGAGTCCATGTATTCAACCCGCAGGAGCTGATCATGAATGACAAACGCTACGCGAGCCTGATTGCGGCCACGGCCCTGTGCGCTGCCGGCGCCCACGGATCCGGCTTTGAAATTCGCGAAAACAGTGCCGCGGCACTGGGTCGGGCCTTTTCCGGCTCGGCTGCCACTCCCGGCGAGGCCGCCCTGATCTACAACAACCCGGCCGGCATGACGCTGCTCGACGACCCCCTGGTGCAGGTGGACCTGTCAGCCCTCGACCTTTCATTCGAGTTCGACGGCAGCGGCCGGGATGCCATTGGCAATCCGCTGGCCGGCGGTAACGGCGGCGACGCCGGTGACCTCGAACCGGTTCCGGCCGCCTATTTCGCCACTCCGCTGAGCGAAAACTGGACGGCCGGGATGTCGCTGACGGCGCCCTTTGGCCTGAGCACCGAGTACAACGACGGCTGGGTCGGCCGCTACCACGCCCTGCGATCGGATCTGGAAACCGTCAACCTCGGCCTGTCGCTGGCCTACGATCTGACCGACCGGTTTTCGCTGGGCGGCAGCGCGATTCTTCAGTACGCCGACGCCACCCTTTCGCGCGCGGTCGATTTTGGCGCCATCCTCGCCCAGTCGCCCGCCGTGCCCCAGGGCGCGTTCGTGCCGCAGTCGGCCGACGGCAAGGCCACCCTCAGCGGCGATGATTATGCCCCCGGCTGGTCGCTGGGCGCGCTCTGGCGCGTTGGCGACCACACCCATATCGGGCTGAGCTACCGCTCGAAAATCGAACACGAGCTCAGCGGCAATGCCCGCTTTCAGGTGCCAGCCGAAGCCGCGGCCGTATTCGATCAGCTCCCCGGCAAGCTGTTTACCGACACCGGCGGCCGCGCCGATCTGGACACCCCGGCGGTGGCCACGCTCAGCCTGCACACCGAGCTGACCGATCGCCTCGACCTGACCGCCGATGTGGCTCGCACCTACTGGCATTCGTTCGACGAGCTGAAAATCCGCTTCGACAACCCCGCCCAGGAAGCGCTGGTCGAACCACAGAACTGGAGCGATACCTGGTTTGCTTCGCTGGGCGGCGAATACCGCCTTGGCTACCACTGGAAGCTGCGTGCCGGCGTGGCCTACGACGAAACGCCAACCAGCGATGCCTACCGCTCGCCGCGCGTACCCGACTCCGATCGCCGCTGGCTGACCATCGGCGCGAGCTGGCAGCCGGTGTCGAACTGGACGCTCGATGCCGGCTATGCCCGCCTCTTCAGCGACGACGCCGATATCAACAAGGTAGCCGACACCGGCAGCACGCTCGGTGGTACCGTCGATGCCGAGACCCATCTGTTTTCCGCCGCGGCCACCTACCGGTTCTGAGCGGCGCTTGCACGGGAGACGACAAGTGAGCCACTCTGCAGACGAAAAGCATCTTCGCCGCTGCGTGGAACTGGCGACCGAAGCACTCGAGGCCGGCGATCAACCCTTCGGCTCGGTGCTGGTCGCCGCCGACGGCGAAGTGCTTTTCGAAGACCGCAACCGCACCGTCTCGGGCGACATGACGCGCCACCCGGAATTCGAGATCGCCCGCTGGGCCGCCAAGCATCTGGATGCCGAACAGCGCGCCGCAGCCACCGTCTATACCTCCGGCGAGCACTGTCCGATGTGCGCCGCCGCCCATGGTCTGGCGGGGCTGGGCCGCATTGTCTACATCAGCTCGTCTGAACAGCTCGCCCAGTGGCGCGCCGAGCTCGGCGCGCCCCGGCCCCGGGTTCGCCCGCTGCCGATCGGCGAGATCGTTCCCGACCTGACCGTGGAAGGCCCCATCCCCGAACTGGCCGACGAGATCCACGCCCTGCATCGTCGCGCACACGACAGGAGCTGATGCCGAGCGAGGCAATGGCGAGAGCCTGTCCCCTCGCTCAGTCCCGTCACTTCTGGCCTGGCCGGGCCGGCTTTCTGCGCAGTAATGGCAGGTTTCACGCAGCAGTCTCGTAATGGCAGGCTGAACCCATCGATATCAGGAGGCCACGACGTGGCTGTTCGGCATGGATCTTGTCGTTATGCTGCGCTGCTTGCTCCCAGCGTTCTTTCATTGAATTTCCTGGCGCTGCTGGCAGCGACACTGCTGGCCCTGACGGCCTGCGGCGGTGACACCGGCGACGCCGATGTTGCAGGGCAACAGGCCAGCGACGAGTCAGAAGCGCCACAGCGCCCGGTTGTCCCGGAAATGACCGCGGAAGACGGCTGGGTCGAGCTCCACGACATGGAGATTCCCGCCGCTGGCACCGCCGTGATGACCATCGACGGCACTCGCTATGACGTTGCCATCCAGTGCAGCGGACCGGGCGTTGTCAACGACGGCCACGACACGCTGTTTTCGATCGCGATCAGAGGCGATTTCGAAGCCGGAGATGGCCGCTCGGGCTACTTCAATCTTCGCCGTGCGGTCAACCGCGAGCGCGAGAGTTTTTACGCCTACTCGGGCCAGGACGCGGCCACCCTGCAGGTGGTCGTCGATGCCAGCAAGGAAGGCCAGCGGCACAGCTCCATGCAGGGCGGCCCCAACGATGATGACCCCGAGGGCAAATCACTGCCGCTGCTGCACGCCCAGCCTGACGGCACCTTCACCGTCGACTCCACCGTGGAAAAGGCGCACCCGTATTATCACGATGAAGCCCTGGGCGGCAGCTTCACCCTGGCCGGCCAATGCCCCGAACCCTGGGGAGCCTGAAGGCAGGAAAGCCCCCGACACCGCTGCGCCCCACCGCTGCCCGGTTGACCACCTGCCAGGCAAACCCTCCTGCCAACCGACCACCTTCAGCGTGGTCGTCCCGGACAGCCGCCGGCTGATCCGGGATCCCCATTGGGTGGCACCGCGCTGAAATCCGGGCGTTCGGGCTGCATCCGGAAGGTCCCCGCTTTCGCGGGGATGGGCTGTCGCCCACTTCAATGAGGCCCCGGCTGATTGCCGGGGATAACCGACCACTGCCAAGTGGTCGTCCCGGACAGCCTTAGGCTGATCCGGGATCCCCATTGGGTGGCACCGCGCTGAAATCCGGGCGTGCGGGCTGCATCCGGAAGGTCCCCGCTTTCGCGGGGATGGGCTGTCGCCCACTTCAATGAGGCCCCGGCTGATTGCCGGGGATAACCGGCCACTGCCAAGTGGTCGTCCCGGACAGCCTTGGGCTGATCCGGGATCCCCATTGGGTGGCACCGCGCTGAAATCCGGGCGTTCGGGCTGCATCCAGAAGGTCCCCGCTTTCGCGGGGATGGGCTTCGCCCACTTCAATGAGGCCCCGGCTGATTGCCGGGGATAACCGACCACTGCCAAGTGGTCGTCCCGGACAGCCTTGGGCTGATCCGGGATCTCCATTGGGTGGCACCGCGCTGAAATCCGGGCGTGCGGGCTGCATCCGGAAGGTCCCCGCTTTCGCGGGGATGGGCTTCGCCCACTTCAATGAGGCCCCGGCTGATTGCCGGGGATAACGCACCGTATAACGGCCACCCTTCATACGATCATTGGCTTCAATGAGGCCCCGGCTGATTGCCGGGGATAACGGTTATGGAAAAGAATTAAAAATGGAGGCGTCAGTTTAGCTTCAATGAGGCCCCGGCTGATTGCCGGGGATAACGCCAACAGAGGCAAAGAAATGATGGTATTCGATTGGGAGCTTCAATGAGGCCCCGGCTGATTGCCGGGGATAACGTCTTTCCGACGTACCGCACCTGTCCGGCTTCGTCGCGCTTCAATGAGGCCCCGGCTGATTGCCGGGGATAACTGCGCGTCTACCAGAACCGCCACGGCGGGCCGACTGAGCTTCAATGAGGCCCCGGCTGATTGCCGGGGATAACGACGGTCAGCCGCATCGCCAGAAGCCCGACTGGGAGCTTCAATGAGGCCCCGGCTGATTGCCGGGGATAACCCGCGCGAACCGATGAAAATCTTTCCCGGACTCCCTCCGCTTCAATGAGGCCCCGGCTGATTGCCGGGGATAACCTTTGTATTAGGAGCAACCAATGAAACAGGAACACGAAGCTTCAATGAGGCCCCGGCTGATTGCCGGGGATAACTGACCAGCCAAGGCCCATCGGCAGGGGCTAGGGCTGGCTTCAATGAGGCCCCGGCTGATTGCCGGGGATAACGGGGATGACATGGGATGCAAAGTCATCGAAGATTGCGGAGCTTCAATGAGGCCCCGGCTGATTGCCGGGGATAACCCGGCTGTTCTTCCGTACGCCCGCCGCGCCCATCGCGGCTTCAATGAGGCCCCGGCTGATTGCCGGGGATAACCTCGCAGCGGCCCAACAATGCACTGATTCCATTCCGCGCTTCAATGAGGCCCCGGCTGATTGCCGGGGATAACCTCGCAGCGGCCCAACAATGCACTGATTCCATTCCGCGCTTCAATGAGGCCCCGGCTGATTGCCGGGGATAACACCGAAGAAAGTTAATGATAAGATGGCCTATGAATTGCTTCAATGAGGCCCCGGCTGATTGCCGGGGATAACGCGGAATACTTGCGGGCAGCCGATCTGGCGGACGAAGCTTCAATGAGGCCCCGGCTGATTGCCGGGGATAACGGCCGGAGCGCATGGCCCAGGTATCCGTCGGCCTGATCGCTTCAATGAGGCCCCGGCTGATTGCCGGGGATAACCCGGTAAAGTGCAGTGTGGTCCGGTCAGACGGGGCGGTGCTTCAATGAGGCCCCGGCTGATTGCCGGGGATAACGACCTGGACGGCGGTGCGCTGAAAATCCGCTGCTACAAGCTTCAATGAGGCCCCGGCTGATTGCCGGGGATAACTGGTCGATGAAGGGGATGACGGCATTGGCAAGATCGTCGCTTCAATGAGGCCCCGGCTGATTGCCGGGGATAACATCGGGCTCACAAGCCCACTCCTTAACCTCATCTGCGTGCTTCAATGAGGCCCCGGCTGATTGCCGGGGATAACCATAGAGCAACCCCAACACCTACGACCGCCGCCAGAATGCTTCAATGAGGCCCCGGCTGATTGCCGGGGATAACGAGATGGGCATCACTGACGGCCCTGACCGCATCGTGCTTCAATGAGGCCCCGGCTGATTGCCGGGGATAACTGTGTACGCCCTCGAATACGCGTCCGTCAATCGCCTCGCTTCAATGAGGCCCCGGCTGATTGCCGGGGATAACATGTCGAACTTTGTCCCAATCGGTCATGGCTGTCCCTGCTTCAATGAGGCCCCGGCTGATTGCCGGGGATAACACATGACTATGGACACAACCGCCGTCACCAATCAGATGCTTCAATGAGGCCCCGGCTGATTGCCGGGGATAACGACTTCGGTGCCTTCATGCCTGACAGTAATCCCGCCCGGCTTCAATGAGGCCCCGGCTGATTGCCGGGGATAACGCCGATCAGGTTCAGTCTGAGCTTGTGGCCAGGATTGGCTTCAATGAGGCCCCGGCTGATTGCCGGGGATAACGATGGCTGGAGCACGTCAACGCCAAGGGCCAGCCCGGCTTCAATGAGGCCCCGGCTGATTGCCGGGGATAACCGCCAGCGACCTGGGTATGACGAGGATTCCGGTATGAGCTTCAATGAGGCCCCGGCTGATTGCCGGGGATAACAAGTGACGGAGACAGCCGAATGACTTTCGCCGCTAATGCTTCAATGAGGCCCCGGCTGATTGCCGGGGATAACCAAGGTAGTGCCGAAGGACGCGCCCGACGCCAAGCGTGGCTTCAATGAGGCCCCGGCTGATTGCCGGGGATAACGCAATGGCTAGGCGACAGATTCCCGGAGGCAATGCGGCTTCAATGAGGCCCCGGCTGATTGCCGGGGATAACATCGACGAAATGAGCGATGATGAGCGGGAATTTATGCTTCAATGAGGCCCCGGCTGATTGCCGGGGATAACCAACGGGTGGCCGTCTCCGCGCTCTGCAAGCCTGTTCGCTTCAATGAGGCCCCGGCTGATTGCCGGGGATAACGTTGCTGTTGTATACCTCATCGCGGTACAGCGTCAGCAGCTTCAATGAGGCCCCGGCTGATTGCCGGGGATAACCAGCTTTGAATGTGGCAGCCTCTCGCCCTTTGCGGCGCTTCAATGAGGCCCCGGCTGATTGCCGGGGATAACGTGACGGTGCCCGGATGACCTGTGTTGATCGCATGCAAGCTTCAATGAGGCCCCGGCTGATTGCCGGGGATAACGATGTGCTGGCCGCGATGAAAGGTGCTGACGTGTAGCTTCAATGAGGCCCCGGCTGATTGCCGGGGATAACAGCCCCTTCTGGAGCCCTTGTGCGGCGCTGCTTTCAGGGTTCATTTTCGAGCGCTGGCCGCACGGATGCAAGTTTTACCTTGATGGCGCAGCGGGCGTCGTGTGTTGCGCCATCCAAATCCATGTTTTCAAAGAGCTTTTCGGCTTTTCGAGCGGTGGCCGGGTTTTCCCCGTCACTGACGTGCTCGAAACGCCGCGGCAGCTTCAGACGATGATCGGTTCTTTTTTCACTGCCTTGAAACTTTGACCCAGGCTGATGACTTTCGGTTCGACCTTTTCGGCCCGACCCATGTCCATGATGACGACGTGGTCGTGGTCATGGTGAATGATTTCGTCGAGCATCTGCACCATTTCAGCATGATGCACGCGAGTGAGTCGACACTGGAAGACCGATAGCTGCAGCCATTCGCCGTAGCCCTTCATGATCTTGAACACCCGGCGCCAGCGTTTCTGGTCGGAGATGTCGTAGATGACGATGTAGAGGTGCTCGGTTTCCATGGCATCAGCGGGTCAGGAAGTTCGGATACTCTTGCAGCTCGCCCATCAAAAAACGCGCCAGCAGACGGGCCTGAACTTCGAGCAGGCGGCGGTAGGTGATGCGGTAGCCGAACAGCGGGTGCGTAATCTTCTGGCCGAGCCGACGTTCGAACACGCCGATGAAGCGCTTGCGCCCGGAGGCTGACAGGTTGACACTGCCGGCGGCCGAGACGAAGTCGCTGGGGCGCACTTCGCCGTTGTTGATGGCCAGCAGAACGGTCGAGTCCGCCAGCAGCGGGCGGAAGGGTTCCATCATGTCCAGCGCCAGGGCCGGGCGCCCGTAGCGCGGCTGGTGATAGAAGCCGCGATAGGCGTCGAAACCCACGGCAGTGAGCGCGGCGGTCCACTGGCGCGTGAGCATGGCATAACTGAACGACAGCAGGGCGTTGACTTCGTCGGTGGGCGGGCGCCGGTTGCGGCCGCTGAAGTCGAAGCGGAACTGTGGCTCTTCTTCCTGGCGAATCATTGCGGAGAAATGCCGAAAGTATTCGGAGGCCGCCGCACCTTCGTATCCGAGCAGGGTGTTGAGGTCCTCGGCCCGCCTGGCCTTTTCGGCAAACTGTTTCATGCGCTTGAGTGTGGCGGCAGGCTTGTCGTCACGACGCCAGTTGCGCCGCATCAGCGTGCGGCCGTTGAGAATCTTGGCGCGCACCCAGCCGCGCGCGAGCAGATGGCAGACCTGATCGTCGAAGCTGCCGCGATATTGTGCGGTGCGCAGTTCCACGTTCTTGTGGCCGGTGCCGATGGTATGACCGAAAAACCAGCCGCCGTATGAATACCAGCTGATCGGAATCTGGCGGCGCATCAGCTCCTGAAGGGTGGGCGTGGTGACGTAGACATTGCCCATGAGCACCAGTTGCGACACGTCGATCAGGCGGGCGGTGGCTGCCTTTGCGTCATCGACGGTGACCACAAGCGTTTCGCCCTTTTTGGCCACCTTGGCGCGGTGGGCCTGTACATAAAGGGGAAGCGCATGATCGGCGCCCGCTGCCAGCGGCCGGGGCGTGGTGTCGGCACCGCGCAGCAGGTTGATTTCATCGGGTAGGCAGATGGAAACCAGCGAGCAGCGCGGGCACTTGGGGCTGTCTTGCAGCGGCGGCGGAATGTGGCCGTTGGCCGCTACCAGCCGCAACCCGTTGATCGCTGAAAGGGTCTGCTGGCGCAGTTCCTCGTCGAAGACGACGCGCACGCGCTCGCGCGATTCGGCAAAGTAGATGACGCCTTCGTCGCAGGCATAGCCTTGTTCTTCGAGAATCAGGCCCTGGGCGCAAACCTGGATACGCTCGGGTTGGTAGGCGCCCTTGCTGACATGCGGCCGCTTGCCGCGCTTGTATTCGACCGGCGTGACTTGGTTGCCCTTGCCTTCGATCAAGTCGATCTTTGCGATGATGCCCAGCTTGTTGGACGACAGCGTGACCGAGCGGGCGTGCAGCGGCGTTTCACCCTCGCCGGCTTCGTTGTCGGCTTGGTCACCCTCGCCGGTTGGCCGGGGCAGCTTGCCGCCGGGTTTGTCGACGCGGCGATGCTGGCGGCGACCGTCAACGGTGTGATACGAATCTGCCCATTCACCCTGCACCCACTCCAGGTAGGCCAGCCTGGGGCAGTACTCGAACTCGTTGACCATGCGCACCGGCAGCAGGGGCAGGTCGCCGGAAAGCTCCGGAAAAGGCAGCGGCAGCTCGCTTTGCACGCCGGTGATCGCGCGTTGGCCCTCACTCATTGCCCAGCCCCTTGCCCGCAGCAGTTTGCGAGGGCCGTGAAGGCGCAGTACGTTGCGAGCACGCATTGTGCAACGTCTCGTGGCTGACCAAAACCGGCAGCCACACCGTTCTGGCATTGCCGCTGACCGTGGCCACGGAGCAGGAAATGGCCGATCTGGAGCAGAAACTGAGAGGGGTTCTGGGTATGTTTCAGGCGAACCGGTCGCCGCAGGCAGCATGCTCGCCCCCCGTGAGTCTGACAGGACGCGCGAGTCAACCTTTCAGTCTTCATCTCTAGCCGAAAACATCCCCAGCCCGTAGTGACACGCAAATCCCAGTGCCAGCGGCCCGCTGATGGCTTCCGGAAAGGTAAGTCGCCAGAAGCTGCCGTGGGTGTCGGGCTGGGTCAGGCCGCGCTTGCGACGAAAGCGGTGGAAATGCACCGGGCGTCTGTGTCTGCCGCGGATCAGAACATGGGGCAGGGCGGTGATTTCGGGTTCCGGCAGGCCGCGCATGCGGCACTCTCTGCGCAACTGATCTTCGGTGCTGAAGCGCTTTTTCGCATGCCAGGGATGCAGGTAGGGGGTTGTGCTTTCCCAGATCCGGCCGCAGCCAATATGCGGGCTGCCGGCAACCTGGCCGGATGAGCCGTATTGTTCCAGCATGGTTTGCCACTCCCCGCGGCCCCGGTCCCACAGCCTGGTCAGACGATCGAGAACATGCAGGGCGGTGCCCGAAAGGCCGGCGTTGGCGTGAATCACGATGTGATCAATATGACCGTCGCCGTCGGCATCCTCTGGCAGGTAAAAGGCGTGGGCATGACGGTTGTTGTCCGGCAGGTCATGGCCTGAAAGCATCTGCGGGATATTGTCATCGCCGACCACTCTTTTTGCCTGGGACATCACCGCACTGCGGACAAGCTCACCAAGGCGCACGGCGTCCTCGATTCTCGGCAGGGGCTTGCCGGACAGTCGCAGGCGGGCTGTCGTGATCCGGCGTGCGGAATGGTCACGTTGCGGCCGCTGCCGCCGGGGCTGTGTCGCAAAGCATCGATACGGGCGCTGATAGGTCACGAACCGTCCGGCGGGCGGGCAGCTCCAGCCTGCGCTCTGGATCTCATTGGTGTCCAGACGCATGCCGTCGACCAGATTTTCCGGCAGGGTGTGGAGAATCTGTTTTTGTTTTATCTTGAGCTTTTTGTCATCGAGGCTGTGGGCCTGAATGATTTCACGCCGCAGGTTCTCGTATTCGTCGAGGGTTGCCGGCGCCATGAGGCGGGTGGGCTCCAGCGCTTCGCCGGTTTCCGGGTCCATGCCGAGTTCGGATGGGCGGCAGTTGATCGTGCCGCTGAAGCCCGGCAACAGGCGCGCCTCGACCCAGCTTTCGGCCCGGCCGAGATAGCCCGTTTTTTCCAGCAGCTCGCTCAGCAGCTCCCGGTGCTTGTCACCCAGTGTCACTTCGGGCCATACGGCAACCAGCGGGGCGTCGGGCCGCAGCCGGAGGAAGGCATCGAAAATCAATACCGACTTGTCGGCCCGGCCCGAGCGAACCGGCATGTAGTGGCGGCTGTGCGACCGGACGGCAGCGGGCAGGTGATAGACCGGCAAGGACTCACCCAGGGCTTTGACGAGCTCGGACAACAGTTTCTCCGGGAACTGCTGCGGGTCCGTTTTTCTGTGCCAGGTGGCGATCAGCGCTCGCAGTATGCGCCATGGCGATGGCGGCCATTCGACATCGGCTTCGTTGACGTGGCGGCCCCACGGGTTCGCGTGGTAGAGGCCGGCCGGAAAGCGGAACTCCATTGCGACCATGGTCATGCGCTGTAGGTGACTTCGGTGACTCGCGGCTCATTGAAGCACCCATCGTTTGCGACAGCCTCGATCAGGGCGGGCATCTGGCGCTCCAGCGCTTCCAGCGTCGGGACTTCGAAGGCTTGAGGACGGGTGACGCGCAGCTCGACGCATTCGAGATCACAGGCGGTACGCAGACGCAGCCCGGTTTCGAGCAGCCGCCGGATCTTGAACAGCGCCAGGCCGATCAGCAGTTTCTCGACATTTTCCCCGAGCCCGAACGCGCGAATCTGCGCCAGGTCGAGATTGAAGTAGGCGGAAATGTGTGGCGAGACATATTCGTCTCTGGCAAACGGAACGTTGCCATAGCCCTTCGATGTGTCGCCCTGGGGGTTGACGGAGTCGAGCTTGACACCACCGCTGGCGGCAACCTTGACGTCTTTTGCCTCGATGAACGAAGACAGCGCCCTGGGCAGGCGCAGACGACCGCCGGCCAGATCCTTCTTGGCCAGGAATACGCCGTGCAGAGCGGCGTTTGCGTCCACGCGCAGCAGCGTTGCCGCGAGCTTGCGCAAGTCTACACGGCCTTCTTCCATGTCGGCCAGTTCGGCTTTAAGCATGTCGAAGACCGTCTTGTCCTTGCCTTCCAGAATGTAGGGGGAATTGAGCCGATGGGATTCGAGGACCGAATTGCTCAGCGAGTTGCCGCTGTCGTCCTTGATCTTGACCAGCGGCAGCCCCTTGAGTGGTTCGACCCAATCATCGTTTACTTCATCCCAGCAAACCGCTTCCAGGCGATTGGCCATGCTCTGGGCTGACTCGACGAGCAGCATTCGGCCTTGCCCGTCTGGTGCGGGATACTCAGCGGCGCCCAGATCGGGAAAGCCGGTGGGTTGAAAACGGGTGCCCTGAAGCGGCTCGAGCCTTGCTTCCAGCAGCAGCCGTGGGGTGTTTTTCAGTTGGTCGATATCAAGTGTCATGGCGTCCTTCCTTAAGGTTTCATGAAGTGGTTGCGGTCTCTTCCAGCGTCGAATGTCTGGGGAGAATGCGTTTGAGCTCTGAGCCGGCGACGGGAATCAGCAGTGCCGAGAGCAGGCGCAGGCCATCGATTTCGGGCGCGACGATGCGCGGGCCGTCGAAACTGATGCCGGCCGTGCGCAAGCGCCTTTCGGCGATCCGGACAGCGCCGGCGAGATCATCGGTGGTGATCCGGCGCAGCAGCTCGCCGGGCAGCGGCAGGGCGGTTTCGGTCGGTAGTACTCCGGCATCTGTCAGCTGGGCATCGGTGCAAAAAAAGGGCTTGAGTAGGCGATAGATCGCGGGCAGTGGGAGTTCAATATCGTCGCGGACCATTCCGCCGCGGGGGAGCCGGATCAGCGCCAGCCCCGGAATCAGCGCGGCGATGCGCGCGGTATCCAGGTCGCCGGCCAGCCATCGCGCCACGGCCGCCAGATTGCAGGTGCGCGAAAAACGCAGCGGTTTGTCATCGAGCTCGAGCTGGCCGGCGGCCAGCAGGCGCCGCCGGAGAGTGGCCGCCAGATTGGCTTCCAGGCGCCCGGCTCCCCAGACGTGCAGGTGGCTGCCGCTTTCCAGCCACGCCGGGTGCCGGGTTCCGTCTTCGGGGGCCAGATGGATGCGCATGGGCAATGGATAGCGCATGCGGCCGTTGATTGACTTGCGCGCGTGCAGTCCCGCCAGGGCGGCCGCAATGGCGAGCTCGTCGCTGCCGTCGTCGATGAACCAGTCGGACGAAAGCCAGGGCACGGGCGGGCAATTGCCGTCGGTGGCATCGCGGGCGGTGCGGCTGCGGGCCAGGTAGAGCTGAATTTCTCCAAGAACCGCCAACACGCGCTGTGTGCTCTGGCTGCGGTCGTCGCGCGACAAGGTCAGCTCGAAGATGGCGTCTTCGAGTCGCTGCAGGAGTGAGCGCAGGCCAGCGCTGGCTTTGCTGCTTCGGCCAAGGCTGCGAAAGTGGGCGAGCCAGCGGTTATGGCTTTCCAGATTCGAAATGAGGTCGGCCGCCGGATTACGGCGAACCTCGATGCGGTTCAGCGGGGTGGCCAAGTAGGCCTTGCCCGACCGCATCGCGAAGGTGTAGCGCTGGAACCCTTCGAGCCCCCGGTCGACGCCCAGCTTCGAAATGGCGCGTACAAAATCCAGCCCGTCGCGGGCAGGCTGACGTGCCAGCGTGGCGCGACCCTCTGAAAGCAGTGCCTCAAGCTCGCGCAGTTTGCAAGGCGCGGACCAGAGGGGCAGCCAGATTTCGGCGCGCGAGTTGGTTTCATCGACCAGCGCTGCCGCACCGGAACCGGCGCCCGTGGAGCGTACGGTGAACGGAAAGCTCAAGCTGCCAGGCTGCGCACTTTCCAGGCGGCGCGTGGCCGTGGCCGCAAACATCAATGCACCCTCGATCATGAGGATGAAATCCCAGGGATTGATCAGGGCGCCGCCTTCGAACCCGGCCGCCGAGTTGGGGCCGCCTGCATTGCCTGGCGCGAACTGACCGATGGCAGCTGAAGTCAGCTGCGGTATTGCATGCCCAAACAATGCGCCGTCGAGCCAGGAGTCTGCAAGCGCCGTTGGTTCTCCGCTGTCAGGGTCGATGATGTCGACGAGTCGCTGCATAAAGTTGTTGGTGAAGTCCAGTCGCCCATCATTGCCGCCGGTTCCAAGCAGCGGAGGGTATTTGGGGTTTTCGCCACTGAGCAGTATTGCGGCATCGAGCCAGGCCAGTGCGGGATCGGGCAGTTCGTTTCGCAACGCGTTGATCAGGGCCGTCTTGTCATCCTTGTCGGGGCGTTTATCGAGCCTCATGGCAGTCAGGAGTTTTCTGATGACGCCGATGCTGTTGCGTATCCTGTCCAGGCGCACGGTCGCGCCATCTTCAATGGGCTTTATTCCGGCCTGATTGTCTTTTGGATAGAAACCGCTGCCGCCATTCCAAGGCGCAAGCACCGGGGTGGGCCTGTAGCTTCGAAGCAGAAAGTGGCGCAGCTCGGATGCGCTCAGCTGTGAGATGAGGATGAAGCGGTCTTTGCGCCACGAGCCGGTTGCTTCTGCATCGACCTGTTCAGCAACAAGTCTCAGTATCCCCAGGGCTTTGAGATAGGCAGACAGCGGCAGCGGGTTGCAGCCCTCAAGGGTGACTTCGTTGCGGTCAGACAGGGCGTCATGCGGAGTCGGGTTCTGGGTGAAGCGGTTGCCTTCGCGGGTGGCGGCTTCCCAGCTTCGTTCATTGTTCATGGCTTGTCTCCCGATCCCTGTTCGTGAAGTATCCAGCGCTGGTCGATCAGCTCGCCGCGGTCGCGATCGCGGCGAGCCTGCTCCTTCATGGCAATCAAGGTCTCGATTCGGACGAGCGGTGCCTCGACACCATTGCCGATGGCATGAATCCCGGTTGATCCGTGCTTTGTCGTGAAGTTGAACGGTTTGTCGGCAAATGCATCCGCGCCGGTTTGGGGCCGGGTCTCGCTGAAAATCGAAGAGATCGTCATGGTCTTGTCCTCGAGCCAGTGCGTTGCGTGCCGACATCGTCGAAGCCGCTGGCCGGCACCGGCAGGCACGGCTTGCAGCCGAGCCCGGCCAGGGTGTGCATGGCAGTGCGAGCGTTGCCTTCATCCAGCGCGCTGACCAGATCCGGATTCCGGGTTGCGCGCGGATAGCCATGGCTGTTGACGGCAATGCCGCCGACGATCAGGTGCTCAGTGCCGGCCTGATTGAGTGCTTGGCGGATGGCCTGGATGCTTGTTGGCTTCATGACGGGCTGTCCTCGGGCGGAGCTTGCCGACTTGCGCGCCAGTCAGCAATGCGAACCAATGCCTCGAGCCAGGCGAGTTCGAATGGACCGTGGCGTTCGAGCAAGCCCCGGGCGCGTTCGGTCCAGGAAGGCCCGTCCGGCCCGTGGCCCAGCCGCATCAGATCCAGCTTCAGTTCTGTTTCGGGTACGCTGACGCCGTTCAAGATCACTGCTGGAAGCCGGTCGCCATGCCAGACGCCGCGGGCAAAAAGCCGATCCGGCTCGGGCGGCTCCGGTTCGCCTGGCAAGGCGCGCAGACGCATGCGAATGCGGCCGTGGTGAGCGCAGATCAGAAAGGCGATCAGATCCTGGCGATCGTCCGCACCGCCGTGCTGTAGCCAGGCCAGCATTGAAGCGAGCTCATGACGGAACCCCTTGCGCAATACACGGCTCCCGTCTTGGTCGACGACGTGGTAGTCGGGTCTTGCCCTGCCGCCGGACTTGGCCAGAATAGGACTTTCTTCAGGCCGGTAGTCAGGTTGAATACCGCGCTGGAAAGCCTCGTGTGCCTTGCCCACGTCGTGCCACAGGTCGGCGAGCGTGCCTGCCTCGCGCTGCCAGTCGGCAAGGCCGAGGCTTTCGGCGAGTAACTTGAATTCGGCTTCGGCATCACGGCAGTGCTGGCCAAGCTCGATCGGCTGGCCGGTGAAGGTGAGAATATCAGCGTCGTTGGTTTCGGGCGGGGGTATCGTTTGGTCGTCGGCCCGGTCGACCGGATCGACCTTGCGCCTGGAGGCCGGCTCGAAGCCCAGCTCGTGATCGTAGCCGCCGTCGGCGGCGCGCAGAAGCAGAATCTGCCCGGGCCGCGGGCGGGTGGTGGTCTGCCAGCGCTCGCCCAGCGGATCCCAGATCCAGGCCTGCCGGCCCTTCCGGTTCAGAAACTGTTTGCTGAACTGGGCAAGCCCGACCGGACACAGCTCGTCTCGGTCATACGCTGTGTCTTCGTCCGGCCGATCGTCGAACTCTCGCCAGAAGACCTGCAGCTGTGGGCTGCCCGGGTCGCGAATATAGGGGGAGATGTCGACATCGAAGCCGGACAGATCAGGGTCGGTGTCGAACAGTTGCAGTAGATCCTTGTGGCGAAGGACAGCGTGCAGTGGCGCGGCTTGCTTGAAAGCGGGCAGGTCGGCGGGGGCTGCCGAGTCAAGTCTTTCAACGCGTTTGCGGGCCGCTTGCAGTGCCTCGACGGTGTAGGGAAGTGCCTCGCCGGCCTCGCCGTCGATATCGATCCAGTGGATTTCGGCCTGATCGTGCTCGCCACCGCGGTTGCAGCGACCAAAGCGCTGCACCAGCGACGACCACGGCGCCAGTTCCGTGAACATGACAGCGCTGGAGATGTCCACACCGGCTTCCACAGCCTGGGTGGCAATGATGATCCGGCCGCTTTCGGCGAGCTCGGTTTCGTGCAGCCGGCGTTCGATGGCCGTGCGTTCCCGGGGGCGGAAGCGAGCGTGCAGCAGCAACGCATCGGCTTCGGGCATCGATTTGCGCAGCGCCTTGTACAGTGCTTGAGCGCGCTCGACCTGGTTGACGATCACCAGGGTCTGCTGGCCTGGCCGATGCGCTGCGACCACCTCGGCCGCCACCGCCTTGATATAGGCCGAAGCCTTGCTCTTTGCCGTCTCGGCGGTCAGCCTGGCCGTTGCGGGCAGCAGTGACTTGCCGGCGTCCAGACGTTTGGTGATTTCTGGCCGGGACCTGTCGTCATGGTTCAGACCGACGCTGCCGAGGCCGCCAATCTGATCGCGAAAGTCGACCGTTGCCAGCCAGTCGGTATCCAGGGTGGCCGAAACCCACAGGCTTCGCGCCGGCGCCGCCACGCCGTGACGGCGGCGAAATGCCTCGAGCTGCGACGTGGTGGGCAGTGCCGGGCCCATCAGCTGCACCTCGTCGTAAACCCACAGCGCATCGTTGTGCAGCAACGCATAGTGAATCGGCCACTGATAGCGGCTCATGCCGTAGCCGCGCATCAGTGCGCGCGAGAGCAGCATGTCCTGCGTGCCAATCAGGATGGCTTCTTCTTCAGGGTGAGAAGCCCATTCAGCACGCCGGAGCGTCGGTTCGCCGCCCATCAGGGCATGGACGGAGACCTTGCCCTCGCCCGGCTGACCAAGAATTTCGAGCCTGTCGAGCCAGTTGCGCGCATTCTCGAGCGTCTGCTCGACCAGCACACGCATGGGCAGGCACCAGACCAGGCGTCGGGGCAGCTCCGTTTCTTTCAGTTGGTGGCGTCGGTACAGCCACGCCAGCGTGACGGCGGCTGTCTTGCCAAGTCCCGTGGGGATGTTGACCACATCCGGCCAATCGTCACTGACCAGTCGGGCCTGGTAGGGGTAGGGAGGGTGCCCGGTTGCTTTCTTGAAGTAGGCGCTGTAGGTCATGTTCTTGCGGATCCGGTGATATGAAAATTCATTACATGACTGGAACCATCTCGATTCGCAAAGCAACTCGCAATGAGCAGAAAACGTACTTCGAGTGGTTCGCAAACTGACTGGGACAGGGTTGATGCCATCAAGGATGAAGACATCGATCTTTCGGGCAGCCCCGAGATCACGGCCGGGATGTTTGCCCGGGCAGTGGCCCGGCGTGACCTGAAGCCGGTTGAGCCAGAAAAGCAGGTCACGTTGTGGCTGGATGCCGACGTGCTGGCCTGGTTAAAGGCGCAGGGGGCGGGATACCACACGCGCATCAACGAGCTGTTGCGCGAGTATACGAAGGTGCACCGGCGATAGTCGTTGCCCGAACGACCGGGCCGGGTTTTTGTCGATCGCCTTGCGTTCATGGCGCACAGTCTGCCCGCCCACTTTCTCAAAACCTGAGAATGGCAGTCCGCCAATCCTGGCGGCGTGCCGTCGTGATGGGTATCAAGCCTCCAGCGGCGGCTCATGGTTGCCCTCTTTGATCGTGTCTGTACGCCCATCTTGCGGGCGTTGATCGGCAGGCTCGCGTCAGGCGCGGGCTTGCCCCGGTGCTGGTTTGGACGGGGTGTTGTTGTTCTTGAGTGCCCCCTTGCCCTCCAAAGTTACTTGAACGCTTGCGCGATTTCAAATGCGCAGGGCGCAGGTTGGCGCTGGAGTTGTCTCAGTGTCCGTAGGTTCTTGGCCGGGTCAGTCGGTCGATGAGCGGGGCGGCCATGTTCATCAGCAGTATGGCGAAGGCGGCGCCATCGGGGTAGCCGCCCCAGCGGCGGATGACGAGGGTGAGGATGGCCACGCCGGCGCCGAAGACCAGCTGGCCTCGCAGCGTGGCGCAGCCCGAGACCGGATCGGTGGCGATGAAGAAGGCAGTCAGTACCAGGGCGCCGGAGAAGATGTGCTGCAGGGGCGAGGGATTGGTGTCGGGTCCAAGCAGCCACAGCGGCGTGGAGACGATGATGGTGGTCGCGATCACGGCGACGGGCACCCGCCAGGAGATGCCCCCGCGCCACAGCAGGTAGATTCCGCCGATGGCGTAGAAGTTGGCGATCCATTCCCAGCCGCGGCCGCCGAAGTCGCCGAAGATCGGTGCGCCGCGGATTTCGCTCAGGGGCAGATTTGCGCTCACGCCGGTGCGCAGTCGGTCAAGCGGCGTGGCGCCGGATACCGTGTCCCAGTTCAGCGTTTCAGGCAGCTGGCCGGTAAGGATGGCCTGCGCCGTCTCGGCCAGGCCTGGCAGGCCCGGCGAGAGCGGGCGCGGCAGGAGCCACTGGCTGAGCTCGAGCGGAAAAGCGATGATGACGGCGGCAAAGCCGACCATCGCCGGGTTGAACAGGTTGTAGCCCAGCCCACCGTAGAGGTGCTTGGCAATGACGATGGCAAACAGCATGCCGATTGCCGCGATCCACCACGGCGCCAGCGGCGGCATGCACAGGGCGAACAGCACGCCGGTGACCACGGCGCTGTAGTCGGACAGGAACAGGCCGACCGGGCGATCGCGCAGGCGGAGCATGGCCGCCTCGAAGCCGACCGCAAAGGCGACCGCCAGTACGATCTGGAAGAGGATGCCGTAGCCGAAGAACCACACGTGGGCGGCCACCGCCGGCACCAGGGCATAGAGCACCTGGCGCATGACGCCGCCCACCGTTGTGGCGGGCGGCTGGTGTGGCGCGCCGGCGAGCTCGAATTTCATGGTTTTTTCTTCTGCCTGGCCCGCTCGATGGCGGCCTGAATTTCGCTCTGGGCTTCGGTCTCCGAGCGCTTGAGTTTCTTCTCGCGCTCCTTTCGCCGGGCCTGGCGCGCTTCCCGCTCGCGGGCCAAGCGTTGTTCGCGCGCCTCATGGCGCCGCTTTGCCAGGGCCGCGCGGCGCTGGTCGAGGTTGCGCTGCGCCAGCTCGTCCTTGCCGTGTTTGTAGAAGTCGACCAGCGGGATGTGGCTGGGGCACACGGCCGCGCAGCAGCCGCATTCGATGCAGTCGGCCAGGTCGTATTCGGCGGCAGCCTCGTATTTTCCCGCCTCGACGAGCTTGAACAGGGTCTGCGGGAGCAGCTTCGCCGGGCAGGCGCGCACGCAGGCTGTGCAGTTGATGCACGGCAGGGTCGGCTGGCGCGGCGCGGTTTCCTCGCGAGTCAGGGCCAGCAGGCAGTTGCTGCCTCGGGTGACGGCAATGTCGTCACCGGCCAGGGCCGTGCCCGACATCGGCCCGCCCAGAATCAGGCGGGTGACGTGCCCGCGGTAGCCGCCGGCGGCCTGGACAAGGTGGCTGAATGGCGTGCCGATCAGCGCCAGCAGGTTACGCGGGTGGACGATGCCCGGGCCGGTGACGGTGACGATGCGCTCGATCAGCGGCTGGCCTTCGACAACCGCGTCGCGCGCTGCGGCGGCGGTGCCGACGTTGTGCACGACCACGCCGAGATCCTGCGGCAGGCCGTCGTGGGGCACTTCGCGGCCGGTCAGGGCCTGGATGATCTGGCGCTCGCCGCCTTCGGGGTAGACCGTGAACACCTTGCGGATGCGAACGTCTTGTTCGGCACCCAGTGCCCGGCGGGCGTCGCGCAGTTTTTCCTCCACCCGGCCCATGCGGTCTTCGATGGCGATGACCACGTGCCCGGCGCTGGCGGCGCGGGCCAGAATCAGCCCGCCCTCGATCACGTCGCGGGCGCGCTCGCGCATCAGCATCTCGTCGCAGGCGATCCAGGGTTCGCACTCGGCGCCGTTGAGAATGATGGTGTGCAGGTCCGACCAGCCGCCGCGCAGTTTGGCGGCGGTGGGAAACATGGCGCCGCCCAGGCCGGCAAGGCCTGCGCGATGGAGATGGTCGACGATCTCGTCGGCCGCGCGCTCGCGCCAGTTCTCGAGAGGACGCGGGGGTGCCCGGCGCTCTTCGCCGTCGGGGCGCAGCACGATGGCCGGCCGGGTGCCGCCCGGCGGCAGGGCGGCGGGGTGGTTGATCACGCCCTCGATGGTGCCCGAGGTCGGCGCGTGTTCGGGCACGATGAAGTCATCGCCCGATGCGCTCAGCGCCTGGCCCTTGAGCACGCGCTCGCCGGCTTCGACCAACAGCCGGCCGGCCTCGCCCTGGTGCTGGCGCATGGGAATGAACAGGCGCTCGGGAAGCGGCGGGCGCTCGACCGGGTCGCGGCAGGCGATCTGCTTGTGATGCTCGAGCTTCAGGCCGCCGGGAAAGCCGTGGATGCGCTCGCCGGGCAGGGCTTCATCCATGCGCCGTCTCCCGGACCCTGAGCGCGATGGGCTCGGGCCTTGGCCAGCGCCAGGTTTGCGCCAGCGCCACCATGTCGATACAGTCGACCGGGCAGGGTGCCACGCACAGTTCGCAGCCGGTGCATTCGGCCTCGATCACGGTATGCATCTGGCGCTGGGCGCCCAGGATGGCGTCGACCGGGCAGGCCTGGATGCATAATGTGCAGCCGATGCAGCGATCCTCGTCGATGACGGCCACCATTGCCGGCTTGTGCTCGCCGCGCGACTCATCCAGGGGCTTTGCTTCGATATCAAGCAGTTCCGCGAGCTTTCTGACGCCTTCTTCACCGCCGGGCGGGCACTGGTTGATGTCGGCTTCGCCATTGGCAACGGCCTGCGCGTAAGGCCGGCAGCCCGGATAGCCGCACTGCGCGCACTGGGTCTGCGGCAGGGTCTCGTTGATGCGCTCGACCAGGCTGTCCTCGTCGGGCGCCAGGCGGCGGCCGAGCCACAGCAGCACGGCGCCGATGAGGAGCACCATGGCGGTCAATGTCAGGATCGCGCTGATCATGGCCCCATGATAATGCGCAGCGCGGCTATTGATCTGGCGAAAATATCCCCCAGTTTAATTGAAGGGGTGAGTTTTCAAACTTTCGGCGATACAAGGAGCAGGCAATGAAGGAAACGGACAAGACCACGCTGCCCATCGAGCAGATGGCCAGGGAAAACGACGAGTTCCGCAAGGTGATCTGGACTGGCGAGCACAGCCAGCTTGTGCTCATGGCGGTTCCCGAAGGCGGCGAGATCGGCGGCGAGGTGCACGAAGGCCACGATCAGCTGCTGTGGTTTGTCGACGGCGAAGGCCAGGCGAAGATCGGTGAACGTGAGCAGCCGGTCACGGCCGGCGATGTCGCCATCGTGCCCTCGGGCGCCTGGCACAATTTCACCAATACCGGATCGGGCATGCTCAGGCTCTACACCACCTATTCCCCGCCCGAGCACGAGCCGGGTACCGAGCACGAAACGAAGGCCGACGCCGAGGGCTGATACTCAGCCTTTGTCACCGTTCAATGCCGGCCACTGGCCGGCATCGATGGTGTCGCGATAGGCGTGCCAGGTCGCATGGCCCAGCAGCGGCATGAGCACGATGAAGGCCAGCCAGGCGGTCAGGGCGCCGATCAGCACGCAGGCGATGATCACCGCGGCCCAGACGGCCATGGCCGGCTTGTTGCGCAGCACTGCGTTGACCGAGGTGACGATGGCCGTGACCGTGTCGGTCCGGCGGTCGATCATCATCGGCAGCGAGAACGCGCTGGCGGCAAAGATGAGGGCGCAGAAGAGCGCGCCCACGGCGCTGCCAACGCCCAGAAAGGGCAGCAGTTCAGCCAGTTCCGGGTCGCTGTCGGGCGGAAAGAAGACGTGCACCATGCTCGCGGCCCGCGCCCAGACGAGAAAGACCACGATCATGATCACGGCAAACACCAGTTCGTTGCCCAGGGTGCGACCGGCGTCGGCCAGGCAGCCGCGCAGGCTCACGCTCCGGCCCTGTTCGAGCCGGCGACTGATGGCGTAGACGATCAGCGCAAGCCAGGGGCCGACAAAGACGAAGCCGCTGGCCACGCCCAGATAGATGCCGAGGTTGCCGAAGCGCCAGGCTGCGGCGGTGATCGCCAGGCTGGCGAGCAGAGTCAACAAGCCGAAGCTCAGGCTTTGACGCGGCGCTGCCCGCAGATCGGCCCAGCCGCGCCGAAGCCAGCTCAGCGGGCGGCTGGCAGGGAGCCTTGTGCACGGCGCAACGAAGGGCAGCTGTGCCGACGGCGCCTGCCTCTCAGGCCGGTTCACTCGCTGCCCTTGTCGCGCCCGGCCAGATGCGACTCGATGCGAACCAGGCTGTCGCGGATCTCGCCGAGCAGCGCGCGCGAATCATCCGCCTGACCTTCAAGGCCGCCCGGCCGAGCTGCATCGGGCGCGTCGTCCTGCCAGTCGCTGACGCGATCGCGCTGATCGAGCACCGCATCGCGAAAGGCGTCGACCTCGTCAATGCCGGTGATGTTCACCAGCGCACCCTGCGAGGACTGGCCGGCGGTTTCCACGCGCATGCCCTTGATGTCGAACAGACGCATCAGCGGCCCCTGTTTGAGCGCCAGGTCGGTGATTTTCTCCAGCGGCACCGATTTTTCCTCGACGTTCCAGATACCACGGCGCACCTTCAGATGGCGCCGGGTCAGGACCACTTCCAGGCGCGCGTAATAGCGCTTCATCAGCCACCAGGCCAGCGGCAGGACGATCGGCAAGAGGGCAATGCCCACTACAGTCAGGACGCAGGTGATCGCCACACCCCACAGGTGGTAGCGGATGACCTGCGGTCGGATGGCTGCCTGTCGAAGCGTTTCGGTTCGGTTTTTCATGGTGGGCTCCGCGCCGGGATGGTCTTCAGGGCTGTCCGGGCACGATGCGCAGCACCTGGCCGTTGCCGGCGTCGGTGACCAGGTAGATGAAGCCATCCGGCCCGGTCTTGACGTCGCGCACGCGCTGGCCGACGGGCAGCCACTCCTCGCCCGTGACGCGGCTGTCCTGGCCATTGCTGTCGATCACCAGGCGCGAGACGCGCTGCTCGCGCAGGCCGCCGACGAACAGGTCGCCCTGCCAGGCCTCGAAAGCATCGCTGTCATAAAAGTCCATGCCTGATGGAGCAATGACCGGGTCCCAGAAATAGACCGGCTGCTGCATGCCTTCGGCCTGTGTGCGGCCCTCGTAGACCTTGCCGCCGCGGTATTCGATGCCGTAGGAGATGACCGGCCAGCCGTAGTTCTTGCCGGCCTCGGTGAAGTTGAGTTCATCGCCGCCTCTGGGGCCGTGCTCGACGGTCCAGAAGTTGCCGTCGGCATCGACCGCCGCGGCCTGGATGTTGCGGTGGCCGAAGGAGAAGATTTCCGCTCTCTTGTCCTCGTCATCGACAAAGGGATTGTCGGCCGGAACCGAGCCGTCGAAGTGCAGCCGCACCACGCTGCCGATGTGGTTGCCCGGATCCTGGGCGTTGCGGCGCACGGGGTGGCCCTGGCGATCGCCCATGGTCAGCCACAGGGTGTTGTCGCCTTCGAACACGATGCGCGAGCCGAAGTGACCGGTCGATTCCACCGCCGGCTGCTGGCTGAAGATGACCTCGACGTCTTCGAGCGCCGAGCGATCCTCGCTCAGCCGGGCGCGCGCCAGGGCGGTGTTGTTCGTGCCGTCGTCGTGCGGCTCGGCAAAGCTGAGGAAAATCACGCGGCTGGACTCGAAGTCGGGCGCGATGGCCACGTCCAGCAGGCCGCCCTGGTTGCGGTTGTCGACCTCGGGCACACCCGCGATCGGATCGGACAGGCTGCCATCGGGGCTCACCAGGCGCAGCCGCCCGGGACGTTCGCTGACCAGCATGGCACCGTCGGGCAGAAACTCGATTGCCCAGGGGTGCTCGAGACCTTCGGCCACCGTCTCCAGGGTCCATTCTTCGGTTGTCTCGGGAATCGGCGCGCGGGTCTGGCCGGCGAAGGCCGGTTCGAGCTGAGGCGCCTCGCGCGCTCGCGTCTCGGCCGTGGTGGTTTCTTTCTTCGGGTCGGTCGAAGCCGCTGCCGCCGCCGCGGCAGCGCGAGTGTCATTGGCGTCATCCGCCGCCTCGGCCCGTGCCGGTTCGCCCCCGTCGCCGGCGCCACAGGCGGCAAGGATGAAGATACTGAAAACAAGGGTCATGCTTTTCATCGCGGCTCTCAGGGCAGGAACTGAAGGTTCATCCTACCAGCACCCGGTTTCCGGTCTTGCGGGGCCGCCCAGGACGTCAGGCTCAGAGTTTGGCAAATCCGGCGAATCCCATGAAGGCCAGGGCCATCAGGCCGGCGGTGATCAGACCGATGGGCGCGCCGCGGAAGCTTTCCGGCACGTCGGCCATGGCGATACGCTCGCGCGCGGCGGCGAGCATGACCAGCACCAGGCCGAAACCCAGCGCGGCGCCGAAGCCGTAGAAGGCGGATTCGACCAGGCTGTGCTGCTCGCGCACGTTGAGCAGGGCAACGCCGAGCACGGCGCAGTTGGAGGTAATCAGCGGCAGGTAGACGCCGAGCACGCGGTGGAGAATCGGCGCACTGTGGCGCATGTACAGTTCGGTGAGCTGAACCAGCGCGGCGATGATGAGAATGAAGGCGACGATGCGCAGGTAATCCAGCCCCAGCGGGATGAGCAGCCATTCGGTGACCATGAAGCTGGCCACCGAGGCCAGCGTGAGCACGAAGGCGGTGGCCACCGACATGCCGAAGGCCGATGAGACGCTGTTGGACACGCCCATGAACGGGCACAGGCCCAGAAACTGTACCAGCACGAAGTTGTTGACCAGCGCGGCCGAAATGACGATCAGCGCCAAGTCCATCGTTCAGAAAACCCTTGAAACCACGGAAGTCACCGAAGACACGGATTCAATGAAAGAAGAACTGTTTCAAGAGAAACGCCATTCCGTGATTTCCGTGTCTTCCGTGGTTCCAGATCTTTCGGCTACTTGATCCGCATGCCGGGCTCGGCGTCGCTGTCTGGCGCAAGTAGGAAGGGGCGGCCGTCTTCGTCGCTGGCGGCCAGCACCATGCCTTCGGAGGTGCCGAAGCGCATCTTGCGCGGCTCCAGGTTGGCCACCACTGCGGTCAGGCGGCCGTTGAGTTCGTCCGGGTCGTAATGGCCGCGGATGCCGGCCAGAACTTCGCGCTTGCCCATCTCACCCAGATCGAGCTGCAGCCTGAGCAGCTTGTCAGCGCCCTCGACCTCTTCGGCCTTGACGATGCGCGCCACGCGCAGGTCCACCTTGAGAAAATCGTCGAACTTGATCATGTCGTGGTCTTCTTTTTCCGGAGTCGTGTCGGGTTTGCTGTCCGCTTCTTCCAGCGATGCCTTGCTTGCCTCGATGAGGGCATCGGTCTGCTTTTCGTCCACGCGCTGGAGCAGCGGCTTGAACTTGTTGATCTCGTGGTCGAGCAGCGGCTCGCCGATCCGGCTGAAGTCGTCCAGCGGAGCATCGAGAAATACGGCCGCTTTCTCCGCGGTCAGCGGAATTACCGGAGAGAGCCAGGTCATGAGCAGGCGGAACAGGTTGATCGCCTGCGTGCAGATGGCGACGACCTCGTCTTCCCGGCCCTCCTGTTTGGCCAGCTTCCAGGGCTCGTGTTCGTTGATGTAGACGTTGGCCTCGTCGGCCAGGGCCATGATTCGGCGGATGGCGCGATGATAGCTGCGGTTTTCGAACAGCTCGGCGATTGCCAGGTGTTCGCCCACGAAGCGCTGGTGCAGCTCCGGGTCGGGCAGCTCGGCTGCCAGCCTGCCGCCGCCGAGCTTGTGAATGAAGCCCGCCGAGCGGCTGGCGATGTTGACCAGCTTGCCGACCAGATCGGAGTTGACCCGGTAGCGGAAGTCCTCGAAGTTGAGGTCGATGTCGGCCAGGCCCGAGCCCAGCTTGGCGGCAAAGTAGTAGCGCAGATAATCCGGATGCAGGTGATCCAGCCAGGTGCGCGCCATGATGAAAGTGCCGCGCGATTTCGACATCTTGGTGCCGTTGACGGTCAGAAAGCCGTGGGCGTAGACGCCGGTGGGGCGTTTGAAGCCCGCGCCTTCGAGCATGGCCGGCCAGAACAGACAGTGAAAGTAGATGATGTCCTTGCCGATGAAGTGGTGCATTTCGGCGTCGGAGTGCGGGCGCAGCCAGTCCTCGAAGTCCCAGCCGTGTTGCTCGCACAGCTCCATGAAGCTGGCCAGATAGCCGACCGGGGCGTCCATCCAGACGTAGAAGAATTTGTCTTCGGTATCGGGAATGCGAAAGCCGAAATAGGGCTTGTCGCGGGTCACGTCCCAGTCGCGCAGGCCCTCGGCGAACCACTCTTCGAGCTTGTTGGCCACCTCGTCCTGCAGGGCACCGGAGCGCATCCACTCCTTCAGGCTGTCGCTGAACTGCGACAGCGTGACGAAATAGTGCTCGGTCTTTCTCATCACCGGCGTGCTGCCCGAGACCACCGAACGCGGCTCGATCAGCTCGGTCGGGTCGTAGGTGGCGCTGCAGGCCTCACAGGAGTCGCCGTACTGCTCTTCGGCGCCGCAGCTCGGACAGGTACCCCGGATGAAACGATCGGGCAGAAACATCTCGCGCTCGGTGTCGTAGTACTGCTCGATGGTTTCGGTGCGCACCGCGCCACGCTCCTTGAGCGCCGACCAGATGCGCTCGACCAGGGCGCGGTTGGTTTCGGTGTGGGTCGAGGAGAAATTGTCGAACGACAGCGCGAAATCCTCGAAATCCTCCAGATGCTCGGCGTGCATCCGCTCGATCAGCTCTTCGGGTGAGATGTTTTCCTTTTCTGCGCGCAGCATGATCGGTGTGCCGTGCGCATCGTCGGCCCAGGCGAAGACCACCTGATGGCCCATGGCGCGTTGAAATCGCGCCCAGATATCGGTCTGGATGTATTCGAGCATGTGCCCCATGTGGATGGAGCCGTTGGCATAGGGCAGGGCGGCGGTAACCAGGATGCGGCGCGGGCTGGGCATGGTTTTCGGGGTTCGGCTGGGTTGGAGTGGCTTGGAACGTGGGCGAAATTATCGCATGCGCCGAGATGGTTTGCTGGTTGGCTGGTTCGGCGCGGCTGGGTTTGCGGGGCGGCTGCGCCGCGAAACGAATGGTGGTGATTGACCCTTGGTGTGCCATTTGACAACCGCAGGATGCGTGGAGTGCAAGCGCAACGCATTGCTTTCAGACCCAATCTTTCGTGCATTTCGCGTTTTCCGTGGTTCCATCACTCTTGACCTTCTTTGCGCCTTCGCGTCTTTGCGTTTCAAGGATTTTGATTTTTACCAGCCCCACCCATCGCCCGCGGCGCAGCCGCCCCCCAGGCCTCGCGGCTGCCGAACCAGCCAACCAGCTCACCAGCTAACAAGCAAACTACCCAGCCAACCAATCAATCAAACCGGTACAATATCGGTCCAGATTCAAACGGGCACCTTTCCGCATGAAAAACGACGAAGGCAAGTCACTGGTTTCCGCCATCGAGGATCCCAATACCGGGCGGCCGCTGGGCGATACCGTGCGCGCGGTAGCCATCCGCAAGCGCCGGGCCGCGGTCGATATCCGCCTGGCCTATCCGGCTGCCGGCTGGCGCCAGGAGCTGGCGGGAATCATCTCCGAGCGGCTGCGCGCCAGCGGTGAGATCGACGAGGTGACGGTCGACGTCGACTGGCAGATTCCGCAGCACGCCGTTCAGGGCGGGCTCGAGCCGGTCGAGGGCGTGCGCAACATCATTGCCGTGGCCTCGGGCAAGGGCGGCGTCGGCAAGTCCACCGTCAGCGCCAATCTGGCCCTGGCGCTGGCGGCCGAAGGGGCGAGCGTGGGCGTGCTCGATGCCGATATCTACGGCCCCAGCCAGCCGCGCATGCTGGGGCTGGAAGGCGGCCCGCAGACCACCGACAACCGCCGCATTCTGCCGCTGCGCGCGCACGGGCTGCAGGTGATGAGCATCGGCGTGCTGGTCGACACCGACCAGGCCATGATCTGGCGCGGGCCGATGGCCACCCAGGCACTGCAGCAGATGCTTTCCGACACCATCTGGGAAGGGCTCGACTATCTGGTGATCGACCTGCCGCCGGGCACCGGCGATATCCAGCTCACCCTGGCGCAGCGCATTCCGGTGGCCGGGGCGGTGACCGTGACCACGCCGCAGGAGGTTGCGGTCGACGACGTGCGCCGTGCCGTGACGATGTTCGGCAAGGTCAAGGTGCCGGTGCTGGGCGTGATCGAGAACATGAGCACGCACGTGTGCACCAACTGCGGCCACGAGGATGCCATCTTCGGCGCCGGCGGTGGCGAGCGCGTGGCCCGCGAGGCCGGGGTGCCCGCGCTCGGGCAGCTACCGCTGGAGTCGACCATCGGGCGCAGCACCGATGAGGGCACGCCGATCGTTGCCGCCGAGCCCGATCATCCCGCCGCCCGCCGCTTCCGCGAGATCGCCCGCCGCGTTGCCGGCCGGCTGTCGACCCAGTCGCGCGAGGCGAAGGTGCGGATGCCCAAGATCAAGATTACGGATTGAAAGAAAGTGTGAAGTGTGAAGTGTGAAGTGTGAAGTGTGAAGTGTGAAGAAAAGTTGCGAATTGGTGGGGTCAGGGTGTTGAACGTGGGCTGGAGCCGACAATTCGCACCGCCACGCTGAATTTGCCCCCAAAATCCTTCACACTTCACACTTCACACTTCACACTGAACATTTCACACTGCGAAGCCTGTTCAAGTCCTCGGCAGCGTGACGCCGCGCTGGCCCATGTATTTGCCGGCGCGGTCGGCATACGAGACTTCGCAGACTTCGTCCGATTCGAGGAACAGGAACTGGGCCACGCCTTCGTTGGCGTACACCTTGGCCGGCAGGGGCGTGGTGTTGGAAAACTCCAGGGTGACGTGACCTTCCCATTCCGGCTCCAGCGGGGTGACGTTGACGATGATGCCGCAGCGCGCGTAGGTGGATTTACCCAGGCAGATGGTGAGCACGTTGCGCGGAATGCGGAAATACTCGACCGTGCGCGCCAGGGCAAACGAGTTGGGCGGGATGATGCAGACATCGCCGGTGAAGTCGACAAAGCTCTTGTCGTCGAAGGCCTTGGGGTCGACGATGGCGGTGTTGATGTTGGTGAAGATCTTGAATTCATTGGCGCAGCGCCCGTCGTAGCCGTAGCTCGAGGTCCCGTAAGAGACCAGCCTGCGGCCCTCGGCGTTGTGCCGGATCTGACCCGGCTCGAAGGGCTCGATCATGCCGTGTTCTTCGGCCATGCGGCGAATCCAGCGATCGGACTTGATGCTCATCTTCTGCTCGGCTCCGGGGTTTAACAGCGCGCGGGCGCTGGATTATCGCATGCCACGCCTAACCCTGCGGCGGTGGCTGCTGGATCAGCTCGACGCTGGTGGTGAAAAGCTGGTTGCCGCGGATGACTTCCAGCTCCATTTCCAAACCCGGCTCCGAGCCGGAGATACGCTGCATCAGATCGCGGGCGCTGTTGACGCGCTCGCCGTCGGCAAGCACCAGAACGTCGCCGCGCTGCAGGCCGGCTTGCCAGGCGGGGCTGTCGCGGTGGACCTGGCTGATGCGGGCGCCCGGCTGAAGGGCCTCGGCGTTGGACAGGCGCAGGCTGACATCGGCCAGCTCGACGCCCATCCAGCCGCGTTTGACCCGGCCGTATTCGATGATCTGCTCGGTGACCCGCCGCACCACGGAAGCCGGAATGGCGAAGGAAATGCCTTGAGCGCCGGTTTCCTGGCCCATGGAGGCACTGTTGATGCCGACCACCTCGCCGGCCGGATTGATCAGTGCGCCGCCGGAGTTGCCGGCATTGATGGCGGCATCGGTCTGGATGAAGTCTTCGTAGGAGGCGAGACTGAGATGGCTTCGGCCAGTCGCGCTGACAATCCCCATGGTGACGGTATGGCTCAGGCCGAAGGCGTTGCCGATGGCGAGCACCACATCTCCGGTGCGCAGCCGGTCGTCGCCGTCCAGGGCGGCGGCGGGCAGATCATCCAGCTTGACGCGCAGCAGCGCCAGATCGGTCGCCGGGTCGGAGCCGACGACGCTGGCTTCGGCCACTCTGCCGTCCCACAGCGCGACCAGGATATCGTCGACGCCGGAGATGACGTGGCGGGTGGTGAGTACCAGGCCGTCGCTGGAGATGATCACGCCCGAGCCAAGGCCGCGCCGCGGGCGGGTAATCATGCGGTCGCGGTAGAGCTGGTTGAACAGCGGGTCGGAAAACTCTCGCCCCAGAGGCTCGGTGACCAGGGTGCGCGTGTAGACGCTGACCACCGACGGGGCCGTGCGGTTGACGGCGTCGGCGTAGCTGGTGACCGGCTCGGCGGCCGGCTGCTGCTGCCAGGCCGGCAGCAGCTGCGGCCACAGCCAGACCAGCACGAAGGCAGCGGCCAGCCCGATAACGACGAACTGAACGGCGAAATGGATGATGCGCGTCATGGACTCGGCCGGAAGAAGTCTGTCAGGCTGTTGGGTTGGGTTGTTGTAAGCTGCCTGCTGGCGCAAAAATGGCGCCCACGCCAGCGATGAACGGGTTTACCCTCTTGATATGTGGGAGGATAACAGCCTGGAATTGAGTATTTGCTTAATTTTTCGCTAAAATAGGCGGCTGATTGTCTTCTATGTCGCCAGAAACTGGCAGCCTTGGCCGCGGAGCGTCTGTGCCGCTGCCTTTGGAGTCGACCGTCGCCGGGCAGCACCAGGATCTCCAGGGGTGGGCCGGTAATGGCAAACGATCTTCACTGATCTTGTTTATCGGGAGTGTTTCATGTCGGAAACTGATCTTGCGTCCCTGCAGCCGCCGGAAAATCCTGGCCGGCGTCGCTTGCTGACCTGGACGACAGGCGTGGTGGGCGCCGTTGGCGCCGGGTTTGCCCTGTGGCCATTCGCCGCCTCCTGGAAGCCCAGCACCAAGGCGCGTCTTGTCGGTGCGCCGGTCGAAGTCAATATCGGCAACCTGGAGCCGGGGCAGATGATGCGCGTGGTCTGGCGTGGCCAGACCATCGGTATCCTGCGGCGCAACCAGCGCATGCTCGACGACCTGCCCAAGCTCAATGAAAAACTGGCAGATCCGGAGTCCGAGGTGGCCACACAGCAGCCGTCCTACGCGCAGAACACGGCGCGTGCGATCAAGCCGGAGTATTGGGTGGCCAACATTCACTGCACCCATCTGGGCTGCATTCCGCAGCTTTTGCCGGAGGCCGGCTCGGAGCCTTTCGATGCCGACTGGCTGGGCGGTTTCTTCTGCCCCTGCCACCGCTCGAAGTTCGACCTGTCCGGACGCGTCTACCGCGGCGTGCCGGCGCAGCTCAATCTCGTCATTCCGCCCTATCACTATGTTGACGACCAGACCGTCATGATCGGCGTCGGTCCCGAAGGAGCAGTTTGATCATGACCAAGCCCGCGAGCAATCTCAGCAAGAACGTCAAGGCCGCTGGCGACTGGGTCGATCAGCGACTGCCGGTCAGCAAGACCTGGCGCGAACACCTGACCGAGTATTACGCGCCCAAGAACTTCAACTTCTGGTATTTCTTCGGCTCACTGGCTCTGCTGGTGCTGGTCAACCAGCTGCTGACCGGAATCTGGCTGACGATGTTCTACACCCCGCAGGCCGAGCTGGCCTTCGGTTCGGTGGAATACATCATGCGCGACGTCGAGTGGGGGTGGCTGATTCGCTACATGCACTCCACCGGCGCTTCGTTCTTCTTCATCGTCGTCTATCTGCACATGTTCCGCGCGCTGCTGTACGGCTCGTATCGCAAGCCGCGCGAACTGATCTGGATTCTGGGCGTGTTCATCCTGCTGGTGCTGATGGCCGAAGCCTTCATGGGCTATGTCCTGCCCTGGGGCCAGATGTCCTACTGGGGTGCGCAGGTGATCATTTCCCTGTTCGGTGCCGTGCCCTACATCGGTGATGGCCTGGTCGAGTGGATCCGTGGTGACTACATGATTTCCAACGCCACGCTCAATCGCTTCTTCGCGCTGCACGTCGTGGCAATGCCGCTGGCGCTGCTGGCTCTGGTCGTGCTGCACCTGGTGGCGCTGCACGAGGTCGGCTCGAACAACCCCGACGGCGTGGAAATCAAGAAGCACAAGGACGCCAAGGGGCGCCCACTCGACGGGATTCCGTTCCACCCCTATTACACCGTCAAGGATCTGTTCGGCGTCGGGGTGTTTCTGACTCTTTTCGCCTTCATTCTGTTCTATGCCCCGGAGATGGGCGGCATGTTCCTCGAGGCCGACAACTTCGTGCCGGCCGACCCACTGGTCACGCCGGAGCATATCGTGCCGGTCTGGTACTTCACGCCCTTCTACGCCATGCTCAGGGCGGTGCCTGACAAGTTCTTTGGCGTCATGGTCATGGGTGCGGCCATTTTCGTGCTGTTTTTCCTGCCCTGGCTCGACCACTCGAAGGTGAAGTCGATTCGCTACAAGGGCCTGCCCAGCAAGATCATGCTGGCCTTGTTCGTGGTCGGCTTCATCCGGCTGGGCATGCTGGCCCTGGGCGACGGTTCGCCGATACAAACGTTCGAGTCGCGAGTCTGGACGGTGTACTACTTCGCCTTCTTCGCGTTGATGCCGTTTGTTACCAGACTTGAAAAAACCAAACCGGAACCGGAGCGGGTGACCAAGTGATGAGACTCAAATACATTCTTGCAGCCACCGTGATGCTGGCCTCCGGCCTTGCTCTTGCCGCCGGCGGTGAAGGCGGTCTGGAAAGCGCCAACGTCAACGTGCACGACAAGGCCTCGCTGCAGCGCGGTGCGGCAATGTACGTCAACTACTGTCAGGGTTGCCATTCCCTGAAGTATCTGCGCTACAACCGTCTGACCAAGGATCTCGGACTGAGCGAAGAGCAGATCAGCGAGTTCTTGCTGTACGGCGATCAGGAAGTGGCCGACCCGATGGACAGCGTCATGACCGCCGACATGGGCGAAGAGTGGTTCGGCATTGCGCCGCCCGATCTGAGCCTGACCGCGCGCTCGCGCGGTGCGGACTGGATTTACAGTTATCTGAAGTCTTTCTATCTCACCGAGGACGGCTGGAACAACACCGTGTTGCCCAATGCCTCCATGCCGCACGTGATGTGGGAGCTTCAGGGTATTCAGCGGCCGATAACCGAGTCGTGGACCGACGATGAGGGGATCGAGCACGTCAAGGTGACCGAACTGGAGCTGGACGAGCAAGGCAAGCTCTCGCCGCAGGAATACAGCGAGCATGTCCAGGATCTGGTGGCTTTCATGCGTTACGCCTCGGAACCTTCGATGCTGCAGCGTGAAAAGATCGGCATCTGGGTGCTGCTTGTTCTGGTCGCATTCACCTTCCTGGCCTGGCTGCTTTATCAGGAGTTCTGGAAGGATGTGAAAAAGTGATCGCGTGTGGGCGGGGGCGATCCGACAGTGCACTATTTGATGGAGTAACCGGCTTATGATGGCCCTGTATTCTTCCGAGAACTGCGTCGATTGTCATCGAGTGCGGTTTGTCCTTGCCGAAAAGGGGATCAACGTGGAGATCATCCACGTCGAGCAGGATCGTGCCGCTTCGGCCGATCTTGCCGAGCTCAACCCTTATGGCGAAACCCCCACCCTGGTCGACAAGGATCTCAAGCTTTACGGCACCTGGGTGGTCACCGAGTATCTCGACGAGCGCTACCCGCATCCGCCGCTGATGCCGATTGATCCGCTGTCGCGTGCCTACCTGCGCCAGGCGATGTATCGCATCAGTCGTGACTGGATCGAGGCGGCAAAGATCATCGAAACCTCCACCGGCAAGAAGAGGGTGGCCACGGCCAAGAAGCTGCTGCGCGAAGAGATCGTCGCTTCCGACGATCTCTTCGGCCTCAACACCTATCTGCTCAGCGAAGAGCTGTCGCTGGTCGACTGTGCGCTCACGCCGCTGCTCTGGCGGCTGCCGGCCTATGATGTGGAAATCGACCCCCGCAAGGCGCCGCACATCAATCAGTACATGGAGCACATGTTTGCCCGCGATTCGTTCAAGCGCAGCCTGACCGAAGCCGAACGCGTTCTGCGGGAGGGTGAATAACGCATGCTTTCGAGTCGACCTTATCTTGTTCGGGCTGTCAACGAATGGATCATCGACAGCGGCCTGACGCCGCATTTGATGGTCAACGCCGACGCGCCCGGGCTGGATGTGCCCGAATCCAGCATCCAGGACGGGCGGGTGGTGCTCAATGTCTCGCCGAGCGCGGTTCGCGACCTGTTGATCGACGCCGAGATGGTCACCTTTGTGGCCCGCTTTGGCGGCGTTTCACGGGCGGTGACCGTGCCGATGGGCGCAGTCGAAGCCGTGTACGCGCGCGAAAACGGTCGCGGCATGATGTTTCCGGTCGACGAGGACGACGACACCGGCGCTTCGGAGCAGGGCGCGGCCGAGGCCGAAGAGGGTCAACCAAAAGATCGCAAGTCCCGGCCCAACCTGAAGGTGGTCAAGTAGCCTTCCGCCCCGGTGTCGGGGTTCAATCCGGCTCGATCAGCCGTCCGCCGTCTTCCAGTTCGCCCCAGACGCGGATCATTTGCCGGCCCTGCAGGGTCAGCTCGCCCTTGCGCCGGCCCGTGCCCTCCGGGCTGAAGTCAAAGCGATAGCGGCGCTGCCAGCGCAGGCCCTGGTTCGTTCTGATCGGCCGCATCGAGCTCAGCGCCACGGTCTGGTCGAGCAGCTGCCAGCCCTGGCGCTGGCAGAATCCGCGCGCGATTGCCTTGGCGCGATCGCGGGCGTTGACCGCCGAGATCCAGAACAGCACGGCTGCCGCCAGCGCCAGCAGCGCTCCGAAGCTGCCTTCCAGTCCGCTCACCGCCGGGCCCTGAGCAGCACATACACCGCCCCGGTGCCGCCATCATGCGGTGGCGCCGATGCAAACGCGGCCACCCGGTTGTGGCGGCTGAGCAGCCGGGCGGTCAGGTACTTCAGTTGCGGGCCGGCCGGGCCGGAGCGCAGCCCCTTGCCGTGAATGATGCGCACGCAGCTCATGTGCTCACGCTCGGCCTCCAGCAGAAACCAGCGTATCGATGCGCCGGCGGCTTCCAGGTTCATCTGGTGGAGATCGAGTTCGTCTTCCACTCGCCAGTGGCCGCGTTTCAGGCGCGTGAGCACCCGCTTTTGCAGCCCGGGCCGCAGATAGCTGAGTTCCTCGCCCGTTTCGATGCTTGAAAAATCGATTGGCCCGTGCGCCAGGTCGTCCATGACGCGGGCTTCGTCGCGTTCGCGCTGGCTGGGCTGGGGCTTGGGCGGCGCCGGGCGCGAGTGGTCACGATCGCTGCGAACCCGGCGGATATCGCCGACCGCGGCGCGGAACAGGTCGGTATCGTCGTCGGATTCAGTCATCGTGCCTTTCCCGTTGCGGTGTTGGTTTATAGTTACGGCTTTCACCTTCCGATTCAAGCAATGCATATTCTGATTTCCAATGATGACGGGCTCGACTCGCCCGGTATCCGGCTGTTGGCCGAAAGGCTGATCGAGCATTCCGACCAGGTCACCGTGGTGGCTCCGGATCGCGACCGCTCGGGCGCCAGCAATTCGCTGACGCTCGACCGCCCGATTCGTGTCGAAGAGCGACGCGAGCGGGTATTCAAGGTGTATGGCACGCCCACTGATTGTGTTCATATCGCCATTACCGGCCTGCTGGGCGATGAGCCCGACATGGTGGTTTCCGGCATCAACGCCGGCGCCAATCTGGGCGACGACGTGCTCTATTCGGGCACCGTGGCGGCTGCCATGGAGGGCCGCTTTCTGGGGCTGCCGGCCATGGCGGTTTCGCTGGTCTTTTCCGCGGAGGGCCCGCATCATTACGAATCGGCTGCCGAGGCAGCCTGCCGGTTGATGGCTCAGCTCAAGGCAAAGCCCTTGCCGGCCGACACCATTCTAAGCGTGAACGTACCGGATCTGCCCTGGGAAGAGATCCGGGGCTTTGAAACCACGCGGCTGGGTCATCGGCACCGTTCCGATGATGTCATTCCGATTCAGGATCCGCGCGGCAGGCGTTTCTTCTGGATTGGCCCGGCGGGCTCCGAAGAAGACAACGGGCCAGGCACCGACTTTCACGCGGTCAGCAACCGCTTTGTGTCGGTGACGCCGCTGCATGTCGACCTCACGCGCTACCAGGCGCTCGATGAGGTCAGCCACTGGATCGATGTACTCAACCACGGGTCTGAACGAAAGGGGCAATAATGAACAGCAGTGCGCACCGCGGCATTGGCATGACGTCCGAAGGTACACGGCAGCGCTTGATTCGGCGGCTGCGCGAGAAGGGCATCGATGACGAGCGCGTGCTGGCGGCCATGCTCGAGACACCGCGTCACCTGTTCGTCGACGAAGCGCTGTCGTCGCGCGCGTATGAAGATACCGCGCTGCCGATCGGGCGCGGTCAGACCATCTCGCAGCCCCATGTGGTGGCGATGATGACCCAGGCCGCGCTGGGCGCCGAGCTGCCTCAGAAGGTGCTCGAAATCGGCACCGGCTCGGGCTATCAAGCGGCCATTTTCGCGCGGCTGGCGGCAAAGGTGTTTACCACCGAGCGTATCGGCGAGCTGCAGCGGATTGCCCGCCAGCGCTTTCATCGCATGGGGCTGCACAACATTTACACGCGCCATGTCGATGGTCTGGAAGGCTGGCCCTCCCAAGCGCCCTTCGACGCCATCGTGGTCACTGCCGGCGGTCATATTCCCGATGCGCTGTATGACCAGCTTGCGCTCGGCGGCGTGCTTGTGGCGCCGGAAGAGGCCGGCCCGCATCAGCAGCTGGTGCGGGTAACGCGAACCGAGAAAGGCCTCGAGCGCGAAGAGCTGGGAGCGGTCACCTTCGTGCCCCTGCTCGAAGGGCTGGACTGAGAGCGCGCATGTTCCGGCGGCTTTATGATCGTGTTCTGCTGTGGTCGCGCCATCGGCACGCCCGGCGCTATCTGGCCGGGCTGAGCTTCGCCGAAGCTACATTCTTTCCCGTGCCGCCCGATGTCATGCTGGCGCCGATGGTGCTGGCCAGGCGTTCTGACGCCTGGCGGCTGGCGCTGCTGACGACCGCCGCCTCGGTGCTGGGAGGTTTGTTTGGCTACCTGATCGGCTGGCTGGCCATCGAGACGGTACTGCCCCTGGTCGAGCGGGTCGGTTATCTCGACGGCTATCTCGCCGCGGTTGACGCGTTCGGCGCCTATGGCGTGTGGTTTGTCATGCTGGCCGGCTTTACGCCCATTCCATTCAAGGTCATCACCATAGCCGGTGGTGCGCTGGGTGCCCCGCTGCCGGGATTTGTTTTCGGCTCGGTGGTTGGGCGTGGCGCGCGTTTCTTCCTCGTGGCCGGCATCATCTGGGCCGGCGGCGAGCAGGCCGCCGATCGGCTCAGAAGCTGGGTTGATCTGCTGGGATGGCTGGTGATTGCGGTCGTGGCCGTCGGCGGGGTGGCCTGGTGGCTCTGGTAGGTCGATCCGGACTCCTTCTTGCTCTGTCAGCGGTGCTGCTGGCTGCCTGCGCGCCCTGGCAGCCAGCACCGCAGAAAACGACTGCAACGCGGTCACCGGCTCAGGAACGAGTGATCAAGACACCGCCGGCCTGGTATCGCGTGCAGCGCGGTGAAACCCTGTATTCCATTGCCTTTCGCTATGGGCTGGACTGGCGCCACCTGGCGCGCTGGAACACGATTGACGCGCCCTACGTCATCCGGCCCGGCCAGGAGCTGCGCATGCGTGCACCAACCCCGCCGCCGCCTTCAACGAGGGGCAGTGGCGGCAAGACAGCTTCGGCTTCGCGTTCGGCCGGTCGTGAGAACAAACCCGGGGCCCCGGAGCCGAAACCAGAACCAGAACCAAAACCAGAACCCAAGCCGGCGCCGAAACCCGAGCCGGAGCCAGCGCAGCCGGAAGCGGCGTCTTCAGCCTCGAACAATACGCGTACCGTGGGTGGCGTGACCTGGCAGTGGCCCACCAGCGGCCGCCTTGCCCGCTCGTTCGATCCGGCGGATACGCGCAAGGGCATCGGCGTGGCCGGCTCGGCAGGCCAGGACGTGGTCGCCGCCGCGCAGGGTCGAGTGGTCTACAGCGGCACCGCCCTGATCGGCTATGGCGAGCTGATCATCATCAAGCACTCCGATCAGCTGTTGTCGGCCTATGGCCACAATCGTCAACGCCTGGTTGCCGAGGGCGACCGGGTTCAGCGCGGTCAGAAAATAGCGGAAATGGGCGAAAACGATCGCCGCGAGGAGATGCTGCACTTCGAGATCCGGAAAAACGGCGAACCGGTCAATCCGAGGGATTATCTTCCGAAGCGATGATCAGGCCCGCCAGGGCCCGGCGGTCCTCGCTCATCAGCACGTTGAAGGTTCGCGCGGCCGCATCCAGCGTCATGCACTCGATGCCGATGCCGTGGCGAATGAAGGCGCGCTGAACCGCGTGCGGAAGGAATTTCTGGCGTTCGCCGACGCCGATGATGACCAGCTCCGGAGCGAGCTCGATCAGTGCCTGGCTGCGTTCTTCGTCCAGGTCGCTCAGCGAGGTGGCCGACCAGTCGGGTTCCAGATAATGTGCCCCCACCAGCAGGCTGGCGTCATACCACTGCTCGTTGATGCGAACACGATGGGCTTCGACGCCGCGAATCTGATTGTGATGTTCAGCAGTATGTTCGGTCAGTTCCACGTTATTTCGGCAATTCGATGGCGGGCTTTTCGGGGTGGCGACGATACAGGCACACGACCTGGCCGATCTGCTGCACAGTTTCCGCCCGTGTGGTCGCGGTCAGCTGTTCGACCCACTCGCGCCGCTGCTCGCGCCCGCCGCGCAGTTTGACCTTGATGAGTTCGTGATGCGTCAGTGCCTGCTCGACTTCGGCCATCACATTTTCGCTCAGCCCCTTGTCGGCCACCATGACCACCGGATGCAGATCGTGGGCAAGCCCGCGCAGGTGTTTTTTCTGTGAATTGGACAGCGGCATGGCGACGGAGTGTTCGAACAGAGGCCAATGATAACGTGAAAAGGCAGGCGGGA
>NZ_JBJNIP010000054.1:0-467 GCF_056324165.1 Wenzhouxiangella sp. YN9 | reverse complement strand
TAGCCCGGCGAGCCGCAGCGCAGGCGATGCACGAGCTGATCCAGGCGGCGGTTGGCGCTGTCCCAGGCGTGCTCTTGTTCGGGATCGGCGTTAACGATCAGATACAGCCGGCCGGCCAGGTTATCGAACACGGCCAGCTGGTCGGCTTCCAGCAGCAGGATTTCGGGCACGCCAAGCTCGTCGGGCTTGGCCGAAAAATCCAGTTTCGGTTCAAGATGAACAACCGTCTCGTAGCCAAAGTAGCCGACCAGACCGCCGGCAAAGCCGGGCAGCTCGTCCAGCTCGGGCGCCTTGCGGCTCTTGACGAGCTTGTCGATCTCGGCAAGCGGGTCGACGTCATCGCGGCGCTCGATCACGCGACCGTATTCCAGCGACTCCAGCGCGCGCCCGGTGGCCCGCCAGGCGCGGCGGCACGGCAGGCCGATGATGGAATACCGGCCCCAGTTCTCGCCGCCCTCGACCGATTC
>NZ_JBJNIP010000053.1:0-122151 GCF_056324165.1 Wenzhouxiangella sp. YN9 | reverse complement strand
GGAACCGCTCACCTCGCCCGTCGGCGATGTAACGTCGACCTACGCGGGCCGCCAGCATCCGATCAGCGCCGAAACCACCCGCCGCCACACGTCACCGGGTCCCCCCGACACGCCACGCCGGGGGCCTCCGTGGCGGAGCGGCTGCTGGCGGCCCGCGTAGGTCGTCGTTACATCGGCGACGGGCGAGGTGAGCGGTTCCGGGCGCGTGTGCGCTACGTGTGATCAGGGTTGAAACGTCGTCCGTCGCGGATGTAACCGCAACCTACGCGTGGTTGGCGGCAGGTGTGGCGTGTCGGGGGGATCCGGTGACGTGTGGCGGCGGGTGGTTTCGGCGCTGATCGGCTGCTGGCGGCCCGCGTAGGTCGGCGTTACATCGCCGACGGACAACCTGGAACGCCTGGACACGCGTAGCTCACGAGTGAACACGACCTTGAATGCCGCCCGCTGCCGATGTAACCGCGACCCACGCGTGATCTGCCGGCATAATGCGGGCATGTCGTTATTCGATGTCAAGGCGGAGCTCGACGGCTGGTTCGCCGATGTCGTGGGCGAGCCGACGGCGGTGCAGCGTTCGGCCTGGCCGGTTTTGCGCGCAAAGCGGCATGCGCTGCTGATTGCCTCGACGGGGCAGGGCAAGAGCCTGGCGGCGTGGCGGCCCCTGGTCGAGCGCCTGGTCGAAACGCCGGCGCGCGGGCGCGGGGTGCGGGCGGTGCATATCGCGCCGCTCAAGGCGCTGGCTCGCGACATGACCCTCAACCTCGCGCCGCTTCTGGAGGCGGCCGGCCAGATTCACGGTCGTGCACCAACAATCGCCCTGCGCTGCGGCGATACGCCGCGAATCGAGCGCAGCCGCCAGCGGCGCAATCCACCCGAGATTCTATCGACCACGCCGGAATCGCTGTTCGTTTTGCTCGGCAGTCGCGGCGGCCGCGCGCTCTTGCGCAGGGTCGAGGCCGTGGTGGTCGACGAGCTGCACGCCATCGCCGACAGCAAGCGCGGCGCGCACCTGGCGCTGTCGCTGGCGCGCCTGGATCGTCTGGCCGGCCGCGCGGTGCAGCGCGTCGGCCTGTCGGCCACGGCCCGGCCGGCCGAAGCTCTGGCGGCTTTTCTGACCGGTTCGGACGACTGCCAGATCGTCGCGCCGGGCCAGCCCGGGCCGGTGAAGCTCGAAGTCGAACTGCCCGGCATGGCGCTGGGCCCGTACCCGAACTCCGTCCACTGGGAGCAGATCCACGCCCGCATCGCGGAGCTGGCCCTGGGCAATCGCTCGCTGCTGGTGTTCTGCCAGACCCGCGCCCAGGTCGAGCGCACGGCTGCCACGCTCGACGAGCTGCTGGAGGCGGCCGGCCAGCCCGGGCAGGTGGGTGCGCACCACGGCAGCCTGGATACGGCACACCGCGAGGCCATCGAGGCGCGTTTCAAGGCCGGCGAACTGCGCGTGATGGTGTCCAGCGCCTCGCTGGAGCTGGGGCTCGATCTGGGCCACGTCGAGAGCGTCTGCCAGATCGGCGTGCCCGGTTCGGTCAATCTGGTGCGCCAGCGCGCGGGTCGCAGCGGCCACCGGCCGGGGCGCCAGCCGTGCATGCACCTGTTCCCTCTGACGCTCAATCAGCTGCTGGAAACCCGGGCCTTGCGAGAGGTGATCGCCGGGGCCGGCGTCGATGCCGTGCTGCCCCTGCAGGCGCCGCTCGACGTGCTGGCCCAGCAGCTCGTGGCACTGGTAGTCAACGGCGTCGGTGAGGTGGACGAGCTGCTCGAGATCGTGCGCTGCGCCCGACCGTATCGGGAAATCTCGCGTGAAACGCTGCAATCGCTGCTGGCAACGCTTGCCGAGCACCCGGAAATGATGCCCGCCGAGCAGCTTGATCCGCTGCTGATCGCCGACGGGCGCGGCGGCTACAAGCCGCACCCGCAGGCCGACCGCCTGGTGCTGACCAACGCCGGCACGATTCCCGAGTGGTTCGAGTACGACGTGGTGCGCGTCGACACCGGCGATGTCGTCGGGCGCCTGGACGAGGAGGTGGCCTTCGAGTCGTCGCCGGGGCAGGTGCTGCAGCTCGGCAATCGTCCGTGGCGGATTCTGCGCGTGCTCACCGGCCTGGTGCGCGTGGAGCCGGCCGAGGACGAGGCCGGCGAGCTGCCGTTCTGGTTCGGCGAAGGGCCGGGGCGCACCGCGGAAATGGCCGCGGCGATGCTCCGGGTTGTCTCGGGCGCATCGCACGACGGGCTCGATCCCCAGGCCGCGCGCATGCTGGCCGAGTCGCGCCAGCGGCTGGGCGCGCTGCCGGGGCCGAAGCGGCTGGTGATCGAGCAGTTCGCCGACCCCGGCGGCGATCGCCATATCGTGCTGCACACCTTTGCCGGGGCGCGCATCAACCGCGCCTGGGGGCTGGCGCTGCGCAAGCGCTTCTGCCGCCAGTTCAACTTCGAGCTGCAGGCGGCGGCCACCGATGACGGCGTGCTGATCTCGCTGGGCGTGACCAGCCGTTTCGAGCTCTCGGCGGTGGCGCGCTTCGTGAGCTCGAACAACGTCGCCGACGTGCTCACCCAGGCCATGCTCGACACCCCGCTGTTCGTGACCCGCTTTCGCTGGTGCGCCAACAACGCGCTGGTGCTGCTCAAGACCGGCCTCGGCGGACGGCTGCCCTCGCAGCGCCAGCGCAGCCAGGCCGAGAACCTGATCGCCTGTGTGTTTCCCGACCAGCTCGCCTGTCTGGAAAACCTCAGCGGTGCGCGCGAGGTGCCCGATCATCCGCTGGTGGCCCAGGCGCTGTCGGACTGCCTGGACGACTACATGGATCTGGCCGGCTTGCAGCGCCTGTTGGGGCAGCTGGAGTCGGGCAAGGTCGAGGTCCACGCCGTGGAAACCCGGCAGCCTTCACCGCTGGCCGAGGCGCTGATTCACGCCCCGCGCTACAGCTATCTGGACGAGGACGACGCCGAGGAGCGCAGAACGCGCAACTTCGAGCGTCCGGCATCGCCGCCGGCGGCGGGCGTGCGGCCACGCGGCGTTGCGCGGACTGCGCGCACGGGCCGATCCCGACCTGCGCAGCCGCCGGCACGTGGGGCAAGGACGCCGGCGCCGCCGGTGTCCAGCGGCAACTTCAGACCGCTACAGCCTTCCACGACAGCGCTGGAGCGTTTGCTGGAACAGATCGGTTTCATGACCCAGCGCGAGGGCGAGTCGGGCCTGGGGCTGGTCTTGCCCGTGCCGCTGGGGGGCTGGACACCGTGGTTTTCGAAGCTGGTGCGCGAAGGCCGGGCGTTGAGCCTTGTCGAACCCGGCGGTGGACAGCGCCTGTGGGTGGCCACGGCCCGACTCGACTGGTTGCTGTCGCTGGACGCGCGCTGGCAGCCCAGCCCACCGCCCGGCGGGATACCGCGAGACGCCCTGCCGGACGACTGCGGCGCGGTCCGGCAGTGGTTGATCGAGGGCCGGCGGCTTATCGAGGGCGAGCGCGCGCGGAAGACGGTGGAGGGCGTCTTCGGCCCGGCCGGCGTAAAGCGGGAAGCCTGATCAGCCGGCGCGACGGCGGCCGTTGTTGGCGGCAGCTGGTGCGTCACGACTTGCCGGCGAGCCTGTTCAGGCTGACTTCAGGCAGTGCGCGGTATAAAGACTGCACGCGGCGCGGAATGCCGCAAGGAGGAAACGACATGAAAACGCTGACGACGCTGGTTTTCGCCCTTCTGCTGACGGTTGGCTGCAGTGCCACCGGTCAGGTGCAGGCCAACGATGACCATTTCACTCAGGCTGAACTCGACTCGATGCTGGCGCCGGTGGCGCTGTATCCCGACAGCGTGCTCTCGCACTTGTTGATCGCAGCGACCTATCCGCTCGAAGTGATCCAGGCGGCGCGCTTTTCGCGTGAGCATCCGGACTTGCGCGGCGAAGATGCCGTGGCCGCGGTCGAGCATCGCAACTGGGATGCCAGCGTCAAGGCGCTGGTGGCGTTTCCCGAGCTGCTCGAGCGCATGGACGATGATCTGCAGTGGACCCAGGACCTTGGTGATGCCTTCCTGGTACAGGAGGAAGAGGTGATCGCCTCGATCCAGTATCTGCGCTCGGAAGCCTATTCCGGTGGCCACCTGCAGAGCAATGATCATGTCAAGGTAGTGCGCGAAAAGGAATATATCTATATCGAGCCGGCGCGCACGCGCACGGTGTACGTGCCCTACTATGATCCGCGCGTTGTTTATTCCAGCTGGCGCTGGTCGAGCTATCCGCCGCACTATTGGCATCGTCCCAGCGGCTTCAGCGTCAGCACGAGCTTTTACTGGGGCCGTCCTTACCATATTCGGCCGAGCTTCTACTTCAGCTCGTTCCACTGGGCAACGCGCCGGGTCGTGGTAGTCAATCACCATCATTACTATCGCGATCATCGCTTCCACTCCGGTCGCCAGGTAGCGCGTTTCAATCACGCCCGCCACTGGAAGCACGATCCGCGACACCGCCGCGGCGTTAGCTACCGCGGCCGCGTGAAGAAAGCGCGTTTTGTCGACAACCATCGGCCGGCATCGGCGCGCACCAGCTCGCGAACCAATCGGGCGGTAACCCGCTCCGATCATCGCGAGTGGGCGGCACAGCGTCGGTCCAGCACGGATTTCGATCGCACGGCGCGCACACGCAGCACCGCCACCTCGCGCTCGAAGGCGGCATCGCAGCGCAGCGCCAGGGTATCTGAGCGCAATCGTTCGGGCGCATCACGTGCGGCCACACGCCGTGCCGGTGAGGGGCGCTCGGCAAGCGCCAGGTCAAATGGCACCGCGGAAAGATCGCAGCGCAATCGCACCGTTACCGGGCGTGCGCCCGCCCGCAGCCAGTCGCGCAGCCGCGCGTCCGACAGCAGCCGTTCGACGTCCAGCCGAGCCGGACGCGTCAATGAGTCGCTGCGCAGTGGTTCGTCAACACGCGTGACGCCGCGTTCGTCCTCTTCGCGCGAGGCATCCAGCCAGCGCTCGGGCAGCCGCCCGTCAAGGTCGAGCAGCGGAGCATCGAAGCGCCGAAGCTCGGAGCGCTCAGCTCCCAGGCGATCTTCCCGCTCGAGCGGTGAGCGCAGCTCACCGCCGGTGCGGCAGGGAGCCGGGCGCTCGCGCTCGGCGACGCAGCATTCAGCCCCCTCGCGTTCGAGCCGCAGCAGCCGCTCATCGACGACATCGCGGCCGGCGAGTATCTCCCGCGGCGCGGTCGCGCCCGCCCGGCATTCGGCGCCGAGTCGAAGCCGCTCCAGCGGTCGCGCAGCCTCCGCCCCGCGCGCTGCACCGCGGCCGCGTTCTTCGGCTCCGAGCCGGTCGTCGCGCTCCGCTCCTGCACGCAGCAGCCGCAGCGCCGGCAGCCGGTCATCGCGCGGGGCGACCTCGAGTCGACCATCAAGCCGCTCGTCCGGCAACCGCTCGTCCAGCCGAGTTCGTGGCAGTGGCGGCGGCCGGGAGAAGCGGCGCTGATGCAGCGGCCGGGGACGTAAAAATTCCTTTCAAGATCGCGCAGTGAGGCAGCGAAGAGCGCAAAGGAAACCCGACCCGGGTTGCCCGCGCGACTTCGCTGCCTTGCCATGTGCGGCTTTTTCTACGATTTCAGCCGGTAGCCGGTGCGCACGATCCAGGAGATGATTGCCAGGGCCAGGCCGATGAAGCCGCCCAGGGCGGCAAGGCTGACCCAGACGCTGACATCGCCTGTGCCGAAGAAGAAGTAGCGAAAGCCGGAGACGATGTAGACCAGCGGATTGAACAGGCTGACCGTTTGCCAGGTGGCGGGCAACATGTCGATGGAATAGAACACCCCGCCGAGAAACGTCAGCGGCATGACAACCAGCATGGGGATGAACTGCAGCGCCTCGAAACTCGCGGCCACGATGCCGATGATGAACCCGGCAAGGCTGAAGGCGAAGGCGACCAGTATCAGGTAAACCAGCATCCAGGCGGGATGACTGATGTCGAGGTCGATGAACAGCCGCGCTGTGAGCAGAATGATCAGCCCCAGCAGGACCGACTTGGTTGCTGCCGCGCCGACGTAGGCCAGCACCAGCTCGGCGGTGGATACGGGAGCGGAGAGGATTTCATAGATGGTGCCCGAAAACCGCGGCATGTAGATCGCGAAAGAGGCGTTGTTCAGGCTCTGGGTGAACACCGTGAGCAGGATCAGCCCCGGCACGATGAAGGCGCCGTAATCGACGGTATTGATATCGCCGATGCGCGCGCCGATGGCCGAGCCGAACACGATGAAGTAGAGCACGGTGGTGAGAATGGGCGTGACCAGGCTTTGCCACAAGGTGCGTCTGAAGCGAGCCATTTCGTAGCGATAGATGGTCCAGGTGCCGCGCAGGTTGAGCATGGGCGCGTTCATGAGGCTTCATCCTGCACCAGGTCGACGAAGATCTCTTCGAGCGTGCTCTGGCGGGTGTCGAGGCGGGTGAACTCGATGTTTTCATCCTGCAGGCGCTTGAACAGGGCCGGCACGCAATCGGGCTCGTTTCCGGCGCTGAAAGTGTAGTCCAGCCGCCGGCCGCCATCGGTCAGGGTCAATGACCAGTCAGCGAGCGCGTCGGGCAGCGCGTTCATGGCCTCTGCCAGGCGCAGGCTCAGGTGCTTGCGGCCGAGCTTGTTCATCAGCGCGGCGGTTTCATCGACAACGATGATCTCGCCGCGGCGAATCACGCCGAGACGGTCGGCCATGCGCTCGGCTTCCTCGATGTAGTGGGTGGTGAGCACGATGGTCACGCCGGTATCCCGCAGACGATCGATCAGCCGCCACATGTCGCGCCTGAGCGCCACGTCGACGCCGGCGGTGGGTTCATCGAGGAACAGCAGCTTCGGTTCGTGCGCCAGCGCCTTGGCGATGAGCACGCGTCGTTTCATGCCGCCGGAAAGCGCCATGATGGGCTGGTCGCGCTTGTCCCACAGCGACAGGTCGCGCAGCACGTTCTCGATATGCCCCGGATCGGGCGCCAGGCCAAACAGGCCGCGGCTGAGGCTGACCGTATCGAACACGGTCTCGAACATGTCGGTGTGAAGCTCCTGCGGCACCAGGCCGATGCGGCGACGAGTGATGCGGAAGTCGCGCACCGTGTCATGACCGTCGACCGTCACGCTGCCCGAACTGGGCGTGACGATGCCGCAGATGATGTTGATCAGCGTGGTCTTGCCGGCGCCGTTGGGGCCGAGCAGGGCGAAGATTTCGCCCCGCTCGATGGTCAGATCAATCGACTTGAGCGCGTGCAGGCCGCCAGCATAGCGCTTGTCGAGAGCCTCGACTTTCAGCAGAGCGGCCAAGGTGCCGGTTACTCAGCGCAGCGGTAGCCGTCGGGCTGCGACAGCCGGATGACGTCGACGGTGCCGGTGCCGTAACCGCTCAGGTCGTACTCGAACGTGCCGCTGTCGCAGCCGTCGAAGCTCAGCGTCAGGGTGCCGTAGCTGGAGAAGTCCGATTCGGGTGGATTCTGAAAGCCGGAGTCTCCGTCGTTGCCCGGATGGCTCTGGAGATCCAGGCTGATCTCATGATCGCCCCACTCGAAGTCAGTCTGGCCGAGCAGCCACAACTGGCCGTCTTCGGCAAAGTTGTACCAGTACACGAGGGCCATCGGCTTGTCGTCAGCCCCACCGGTAATCTCGATGTTGAAGCCGACGCCCGAGCTGCCGGGATCAAACCACGAGCCGCTATGGTCGGGCATCAGGGGAAACCCGTCGGTGCGCACGGCGCGCTGGATGACCGGGGTGTCGCGGGGGAAATCGCGCATGGTGCCACGCGGGGAGGTGATCGAGCTGGTCGGCTGTTCGGCCATCGTGTCGACCAGAGCCATTCCGGAGATCACTTCGCCGAAGACCGCGTAGCCGGCATCGGTGCTGCCGCCGGGGTCGAGCGTGTCGTTGTTCTTGACGTTGATGAAAAACTGCGCATTGGCCGAGTCGGGGGCAGGGGTGCGGGCCATGGCCACGGTGCCGTGGCGATTGCTCAGGCCGTTGTCGGCTTCGTTGATGATGTTGTCGTAGGTTGGTTCCTGGTAGTTCAGGTTCGGATCGAAGCCGCCGGCCTGGACGACAAAGTCGGAAATCACGCGGTGGAAGATCAGGCCGTCATAAAACCCGTCGTCGACGTAGCGCAGGAAGTTTTCGACCGTCACCGGCGCGTCGTCGGGGTAGAGCTCGAGGATGATGGGGCCGCGGTCGGTATCGAGCCATACATGCGGATTCTGCGCCTGGACCTGGAAGGCCAGCGCAATCAGAAGAAGCAGGGTGGCGATCTTTTTCATGGTGTCCATCAGTCAGTTGGGGAGCCCCGAATTCTACGCGAGGACTCCGGGCGCGTGGCAACGACGAACCAAAGTACAGGTGACGGGCCCGGTGGAGTTGGGTACCCTTTGAGGCCGGATTTTCAAGACAACGCAGACAGCATCATGACCGAACCCTTGTGGCGGCCCTCGGCCGAGCGCCTTTCGAGAGCCAACCTGTCCCGCTTCATCCAGCTCGTCAACCAGGAGCTTGACCCCCACGTGCACGACTGGGACGCGCTGTATCGCTGGTCGGTAGACAATCCGCAGGCCTTCTGGCAGGCGCTGTGGGAGTTTGGCGGCGTGGTGGCCGAGACCCGCGGCGAAACGTCGGTGGAAAACTGGCCGGCAATGCCGGGCACGCGCTGGTTCCCGCAGGCCCGGCTCAATTTTGCCGAGAACCTGCTGAAATACTGCAACGATCGTGGTGATCGTCATACGGCGCTGGTGTTTGCCAACGAAGACGGCGTTCACCGGCGCATCAGCTACGCCGAGCTCTACGCCGAAGTTGCGCGCGTTGCTGCCGCGTTGCGCGCAATGGGCGTGGAAGAAGGCGACCGCGTCGCGGCCTATCTGCCCAACCTGCCCGAAACCGTCATCGCGATGCTGGCGGCCACCTCCATCGGCGCGGTGTTTTCGTCGTGCTCGCCCGATTTTGGCGTGCAGGGCGTGATGGATCGTTTTGGTCAGATCGAACCCAAGGTGCTGTTCGCCGCCGCTGCCTACCAGTACAACGGCAAGGTTCATGATTGTCTCGGCCGGATTGCCGAGCTGGCCGAGAAGATGCCGTCGATCGAACGCATCGTCGTGACCGGCTACATGGACGACGATCCGGATCTTTCCGGTATTGATCATGCCGTGATCTGGGACGATTTTGTTGACAACGACGCGCGGGACATCGACTTTGCGCAGCTTCCGTTCGACCATCCGGTCTACATTCTTTATTCTTCCGGCACCACCGGTGTGCCCAAGTGCATCGTCCATGGCGCCGGCGGCACGCTCTTGCAGCACCTCAAGGAACTGCAGCTGCACACCGATCTGAAGCGCGACGACGCGCTGTTCTACTTCACCACCTGCGGCTGGATGATGTGGAACTGGCTGGTCTCCGGGCTGGCCGTGGGTTCGACCGTGGTGCTCTACGACGGCTCGCCCTTCCATCCCGACGGTCATGTGCTGTGGAATCTCGTCGATGAAGTGGGCGTGACGGTGCTGGGCACCAGCGCGAAGTGGATTTCGGCCTGCGAAAAGGCCGGTATCAAGCCGCGTGAGTCTCACCGGCTGGAGCATCTTCGGGCCATTCTGTCGACCGGCTCGCCGCTGCTGCCCGAGTCGTTCGACTACGTCTACCGTGATGTCGCCGAAGACCTGCAGCTCAGCTCGATTTCTGGCGGAACGGACATCGTCTCCTGCTTTGCGCTGGGCAATCCGTTGCTGCCGGTCTACAGGGGAGAGCTGCAGTGCCGCGGGCTGGGAATGAAGGTCGAGATCCGCGCCGACGACGGTCGTGTGGTCGAAAACGAAACCGGCGAGCTGACCTGCTCGCTGCCCTTTCCCTGCATGCCGGTGAAGTTCTGGAATGATGCTGATGGCAAGCGATATCGCGAGGCCTACTTCGAGAAGTTCGAGGGCATTTGGTCGCACGGTGACTACGCCCGGCTGACACCCACCGGCGGGGTGGTGATCTACGGGCGCTCGGACGCCACCCTCAACCCCGGCGGGGTACGCATCGGCACAGCCGAGATCTATCGCCAGGTCGAAAAACTGGACGAGATCATCGAGTCGATCTGTGTTGGCCAGCAATGGGAGGGCGACGTGCGCGTGGTGTTGTTCGTGCGCCTGAGAGACGGCATCGAACTCGATGACGAGCTCAGGGACCGCATCCGCAAGACCGTGCGCGCCAACGCTACCCCGCGCCACGTGCCGGCGAAGATCGTGGCCGTGTCCGACATTCCGCGTACGGTCTCGGGCAAGATCGTCGAACTGGCCGTGCGCGACGTCATCCACGATCGTGAAGTCAAGAACACTTCGGCGCTGGCCAACCCCGAAGCGCTGGAACAGTACCGCGACCTCGACGAGCTGCAAAGCTGAAGCGTTGCTCGTCGGCGGTGTAACGCCGACCTACGTGGGGGTTCGTCGGAGAGGTCGTCCGTCGGCGGTGTAACGCCGACCTACGTGGGCGGTTTGTCGGAGGGTCGGGTAGGTCGCGGTTACATCCGCGACGGGCGACGTTCGGGGTCTTGTTCACACGTGAGCGATGCGTGTTCCGATCGGCCAGGTTGTCCGTCGGCGGTGTAACGCCGACCTACGTGGGTGGTTTGTCGGAGGGTCGGGTAGGTCGCGGTTACATCCGCGACGGACGACGTTCGGGGTTTGCGTTTACATGTGAGCGATGCGTGTCCCGATCGGAGAGGTTGTCCGTTGGCGATGTAACGCCGACCTACGGTGTTTCTGGTTGAATTCCTACGGCGGGGCGGGCGGGGCGGCGGATGCCTCGCAGCACGGGGCGGTGCATCATGCCTGCATGCCTCGCTACAGACGCTATTTCGGAGACAACTGCTGGGTTTTTCTGACGCTGGTGTCGGCACAGCGGCGGCCGTGGCTGCGCGCGGCTGCAGAAAAGCGCATGGTGGTAGAGGGGTTTCGGGAAACGAAGGCGCGACACGGGTTTCGGCATCTGGCGCACGTGATTCTCGATGACCACCTCCACTGGATGCTGGTGGTGGACGACGGAGCGACCATTCCGCAGATCGTTTCCTGCTTCAAGCGATGCGTGGCTTTTTCACGACGCGACCGGCGGTTGCCGTGGCGGCAGTTGTGGCAGCGTCGCTATTACGATCATATGCTGCGTGATGATCGCGACTTGTGGCTGCATCTGGATTATCTCCATTACAACCCCGTCAAGCATGGTTATGTGGCCATGGCCTGTCAGTATCGCTGGTCCAGTTTTCATGCCTGGGTCAAGCGGGGGCAGTACAGCCATTCCTGGGGGACGAGCGAGCCGAAGCACATTTCCGGCATGGATCTCGAGTAGGTCGCGGTTACATCCGCGACGGACGACGTTCGGGGTTTGCGTTCACATGCAAGCGATGTGTGTCCCAGCCATCCACGTCGTCTGTCGGCGATGTAACGCCGACCTACGCGGGTGGTTGTCCAGTTGGCATGATGAATTGCCGGAAGATGGCCTTGAGCTCGGGCAGGGCGCTTTCGAGGCGGTGGTCGCTGTCGAGGAGGTGGAGGGCGGTGTTGTTCGCTTCAGCAAAGCGCAGGCTGTGCTGCCACGGAATGATGTCGTCGTGCCAGCCGTGAATCACGGCGAGCCGGTTCGATCGGGGCGCGTAGCTTTCTGGCACTACGCCATTGGGTACGCGGTCTTCCAGAAACAGGGCCGGGGCCATCAGGAACAGGCCGGCGACGGGAACGGTTTCGGCGGCGTGCATGGCAACCCAGCCGCCCATGGAGGAGCCGACCAGTACGGGTTCGACGGCCTGCCCACGCACGACCTCGATCAGCCGATCCGCGCGCGCGACGGGGTCGTCGCGCTGGTCGCGATAGTCGATGGCCAGGGTGTCGAAGCCGGCGCGGCGGGCAATGGGTTCGAGTTCGACGATTTTCAGACTCTGCGGGCTGGAGAGGTGGCCGTGGCTGAAGATGACGGTTGTCGTGGTTTGGCTCATACGTTCATTCACTCCTGTGTCCGGTCCGGATTGTTGCATCGTTTTGGCGGGGTGCCAATATCGTAGGTCGGCGTTACATCGCCGACGGGCCACCTTGATGGTTGGGGTGAATGTGGTACACGCATGAACAGGGCCTCGAGCTTTGTCCGTCGCGGGCGTGACCGCGACCTGCGTCGGACGGAATCCCCCTTTTCGCCGCCCGGGCCGTGGTCGGTTGGCGGCATGCTCAAGAAACGCGGACAGGCATATCTCGTTGTTTCGGTCCGATGTAGAATCTGTGGATGATCGAGGGAGTCCTGATTGCCGTTCTGCTCGTCCTGCTGGTGTGGGCTGTCTTCATCTTCAATCAGCTGGTGCGCTCGCGCAACCTGGTGCGGAATGGTTTTGCCGATATCGACGTGCAGCTTCAGCGTCGCCAGGATCTGGTGCCGCAGCTGGTCGAGGCGGTGCGTGCCTACAGCGGGCACGAGCAGCGCGTGTTCGAGGAGATCACGGCGCTGCGTTCGCGGGCGCGCGAGGCCGCCGGCGAGGGCAGGGCTCTGACCATGGCCGAAACCGAAGGGGCGCTGGCCTCCGGTCTGGGCCGCCTGCTCGTGCTGGCCGAGAGCTATCCGGACCTCAAGGCCACCCAGAGCTTTCAGCAGCTGACCGACGAGCTTGTCGAGACCGAAGACCTGCTCTCGCACGCGCGGCGCTTCTACAACGGCGCGGTGCGCGATCTCAATACCCGAGTCCAGCAGTTTCCCGACCTGTTGATCGCGCGGCTGACGGGCTTTGATCAGGCAAGCTACTTCAGCGCCGATATCGAGGCGCGCTCGGTTCCCGAAGTGGCCCGCCTGCTTTCGGTAAACGAGCAGGCGTCCCGGTGACATCCGGCCTGCCGCGGTTTCTGCTTCTGCTTGCGCTTGCGCCGCTGGCAGTGGCCGCCGAGGAGCGCATCGCCGAATTCGCCAGCGAGATCGAGGTTCAGCCTTCCGGCGAGCTGCTGGTCACCGAAACGATAACCGTCTTGGCCGAGGGGCGCGAGATCCGGCGCGGTATCTACCGGGATTTCCCCACCCGCTACCCGCAGCGCGACGGCAGGCGCGTGAGCGTGCCGTTCGAGATAACAGACGTGCGCCGCAACAGCGAGCGCGAGGATTGGCATATCGAGTCGATCAGCAACGGCGTGCGGGTCTATTTCGGCAGCGCCGACCGGACGCTCGACCACGGCCGGCACACCTACGAGCTGAGCTATCGAACCGCGCGCCAGGTCGGCTTTTTCGAGGATTTCGACGAGCTCTACTGGAACGTGACCGGAAACGCCTGGGCCTTTCCGATCGAGCGGGCCAGCGCCGTGGTGAACTTGCCGGCCGGCGCCGGGCCGGAGGAGCTGCGCCTGGATGCCTACACCGGACTTCAGGGCGAGCAGGGCAGCGACGTGCGCAGCGCGGTAGTCAGCGGCAGACGGGCCCGTTTCGAAACGACGCGCCGGCTCTCTCCCGGCGAGGGGCTGACCATTGCGGTCGGTTTTCCCAAGGGCCTGGTCAACGAGCCCACGGCGGCAGAGAAGCTGCGGCTGGATGCCCGGGACAATCGCGTGGCGATCATCGGGGCGGCCGGCACGCTCGTGATGGCGCTGTGGTACCTGTTTGCCTGGGCGCGGGTCGGCCGCGATCCCGACGGCGGCGCGATCTATGCGCGTTACAACCCACCACAGGGTTATTCGCCGGCCATGCTGCGCTATGTCTGGAAGATGGGCTATGACAAGACTGCCACCGCCGCCGCCCTGGTCAGCCTGGCGGTCAAGGGCGCGCTCAGGCTCGACAAGGGCGCGGACGGCTACGTTGCCGAGCGGCTCGATGGCGAGACCGAATCGGCAACCGAGGGCAAACTGCTCGAGCGCCTGGGCGAGCGCCTGACGTTCAAGAGGTCCAACCACAAGTCAGTCAGGGCGGCCCTGAAGGCGCACGAAAAGGCGCTTTCCGGGCGGATGGAGGGGCGCTATTTCAAGCTCAACCGCTGGTGGGTGATTCCCGGCATCCTGGTCTCCATCGCGACCCTGCTGGGCATGATCATGAGCCTGCCAGGAGAGGACAAGTTCGTTGCCGGCTCTTTGGCCGTGCACCAGACGGTCTGGAATCTGGGCACGGCCGTGCTGCTGATGCGCGTGTATCGTTCCTGGCGCGATCTCGAGGGCGTCACCGGCCTGCTCGGAGCGATCGGACTGACCGCCTTCAGCCTGCCCTTTGCGGCGGCGAGCGTCATCATCCTGGGCCTGTTCGGTCACATGATCGGCTGGATTCCCGCGCTGATCGTGGTGGTCATTGCCCTTGTCAATGGCCTGTTCTGGAGCTGGATGCGCGCGCCGACGCTGAAAGGGCGCCTGCTGCTCGATCATATCGAGGGCCTGCGCCTGTACCTGACCGTCGCCGAGCGCGATGACATCGAGCGCCGCCACGGCGACGCGCCGCCGCAGACCTTCGAGGAGTTCGAGCGCCTGCTGCCCTATGCCGTCGCGCTCGACGCCGCCGACACCTGGGCCAAGCGCTTTGCCGCCGAAATCGAAGCAGCGGCGCAGGTCGGCACCGCGCAGACCCGGCACTGGTATCCGGCCACCGTCAGCAGCGGCCGCTTCAGCGCAGCCGGCCTGGGCAGCGCGCTGGGTTCGAGCCTGGCCAGCGCCACCGCATCGGCCTCGACCGCGCCGGGATCGAGCTCCGGCGGCGGTGGCGGCGGCTTCTCCGGCGGTGGCGGAGGTGGCGGTGGCGGCGGCGGCTGGTAATCCGAAACCTCTGAAACGCAAAGAGCATGTACGCCTTTGCGTTTTAAGGGTTTTTCAAGCAGAGTATCGACAACTTTCTGATCTGTAACGGTAGACAACATGACATCCAACCCGACCCGCAACCTGGCCGTGTTCTGCGACTTCGAGAACATCGCCCTGGGCGTGCGCGACATGCGTTACGAGGCCTTCGACATCCAGAAGGTGCTCGAACGGCTGCTGCTCAAGGGCAATATCGTGGTCAAGAAGGCCTACTGCGACTGGGGCCGCTACAGCGAGTTCAAGCCGGCCATGCACGAGGCGGCGTTCGAGTTGATCGATATTCCTCACGTGCGCATCTCGGGCAAGAATTCGGCCGATATCCGCATGGTCGTCGACGCACTCGACCTGGCCTACACCAAGGGCCACGTCGATACGTTCGCGCTGCTCAGCGGCGACTCGGACTTTTCGCCGCTGGTCTCGAAGCTCAGGGAAAACAACAAGACGGTGATCGGTGTGGGCGTGAAGAGCTCCACGTCCGATCTGCTGATGTCCAACTGCGATGAATTCATCTTCTACGATGACCTCATCCGCACGAAACCTCGGCCCGCGAGCAAGAAGAAGGTGACGAAGAAAAAGAAGAAGACAGCGGCTCGAAAGATCGACAAGAAACAGCAGGAAGCGTTCGACCTGGTGCTGGAAACAGCCGAGGCGGTGTCCGCCGACCGCGATGCCGAGGAGAAAGTGTGGGGTTCCATGGTCAAACAGGCGCTCAAGCGCCGGCAGCCGGGCTTCAGCGAGTCGTATCATGGCTTCAAGAGCTTCAACAGCTTACTCGAGGAGGCGCAGAAGGCCGGGCTGGTCGAACTCGAACCTGATGAGAAATCCGGCGGCTACATCATCCGGTCAATCAAGTCCGAAGAGTGACGCGTCGTCCGTCGGCGATGTAACGCCGACCTACATCGGGCGGTTGATCGCATCGACGGTTGACCGGCGGCTGTGCGCCGCTCGCGCAGGTCGCGGTTACATCCGCGACGGACGACTCAATCGTCGCCCGCCGATCCTTCGCCGATGTGGTGCACCGTGCGCTGGGGGAACGGAATCGAGCATCCGGCCGCCTCGAGCTCGGCCTTGATCTGCTCGAGCAGTTCGCTGCGCACGACCCAGTAATCGGCCGCGTTCACCCAGGGGCGCACCGCGAAGTTGACGCTGGAGTCGGCCAGGTCCATCAGCAGGATGGCCGGCTCGGGGTCTTTCAGCACCTTTTCGTGGCCGGTAATGACCCTTTCGATCGCGGCGCGCGCCACCTTCAGGTCGTCGGCGTAGTCCACGCCGATGGTCAGGTCGCAGCGACGGGTGTCAAACGCCGAGTAGTTGGTGATCGGGCTGGTGGTAATCTGGCTGTTGGGCACGATCACGCTGCGGTTGTCGGTGGTCACCAGGCGGGTGTTGAAAAGGCCAACGCGATCGACCGTGCCCGACACGCCGCCGGCCTCGACGAAGTGCCCCTTGGTGAAGGGGCGGTAGCCGACCAGCATGACGCCTGCGGCGAAGTTCGAGAGGCTGTTCTGCAGCGCCAGCCCGATGGCCAGCGCGGCGCCGCCGAGAATGGCGATCAGCGGCGTGATGGCGATGCCCAGGTAGCTGATGGATGCCAGGATCACGCACATCAGGAGCAGGACGTAGAGGATGGTGCCGAGGAAGGCGACCAGCATGGCGTCGAGCTGGCGCCGCGTCATGGTGCGCCGCACCAGGGCGACGACCGCTTTGGCGACCCAGCGGCCGATGATGAAGATCAGGACCGCGCCGACAACCTGCCAGGCGACCGCGATGATCTGGCCGGTTTCGAGGTTGGCGAACCACTGCTGCAGGCTTTCCATGTGGGGCTCCCTTCGCTATTGTTCGGGTTGTTGGCGAATGATGTGCCGACGGTGGGGCTACGTCAAGGTTGTCCGTCGGCGATGTAACGCCGACCTACATCACCCGGTCGATCCGGCGTTGTCCGTCGGCGATGTAACGCCGACCTACATCACCCGGTCGATCCGGCGTTGTCCGTCGGCGATGTAACGCCGACCTGCATCACCCGGTCAAGCCGGCGTCGTCCGTCGGCGATGTGACGCCGACGGACGCGGGTCGGTGGAATGCGCGCCTTACTTCGGTTCCAGCCGCACGGCGCCGTCCAGGCGCAGGGTGGTGCCGTTGAAGTAGGCGTTTTCCACGATGTGGGCGGCCAGGCGGGCGTATTCCTCGGGCTTGCCCAGGCGTTTGGGAAACGGGATGGATTCGCCCAGGGCCTTTTGTACCTTCTCGGGCATGATGTCGACCATGGGCGTGTGGAAGACACCCGGAGCGATGGTCATCACGCGTACACCGAAACGGGTGAACTCGCGTGCCATGGGCAGGGTCATGCCGACTACGCCGCCCTTGGATGCCGAATAGGCGGCCTGGCCGATCTGGCCTTCGTAGGCGGCGACCGACGCGGTGTTGATGATCACGCCGCGCTCGCCGTCGTCATTGGGCTCGTTGTGCTGCATCAGGTTGGCCGCTGCCTTGCTGATGTTGAAGCTGCCGACCAGGTTGACCATGACCGTCTGCGAAAAGGTCTCGAGCGGCATCGGCGCCTCGCGGCCGAGTACCCGGCCGGCGCCGAGAATGCCGGCGCAGTTGACGGCAACATTGATCTCGCCGATCCAGTCTTTCGCCTCGCCGAGTACGTTTTCGACTTCCGATTCGCTGGTGACGTCGGTCCTGAAGAACTTCGCCTTGTCTTCGCCGAGCTTGCCGACGGCCTCGGCGGCCTTGTCTTCATTGACGTCGAGCAAGGCGACCTTGCCGCCGAGCGCGACGAAATGCTCGGCCACGGCAAGGCCCAGCCCCGAAACACCGCCGGTGATGACGGCCTTGATGTTGTTGGTATCCATTGAAAACTCCTGTGTTTTGAAGATCAAAAGCAAAACCTTTGAAACGCAAAGACGCGAAGACGCAAAGAAGAACTGACGCTATGCTTATGCATGTCTTGGTAAGTTGTTGACCACGCGTGTTATGCCATCCTTCATCAGTGAACAATTCCAGTTGGCCAGCAGTCCAAGCCGATGATTCGAAAGTTTCAGATAGGTGAAGAGCTGAGTCTTGTGAACAGGAAGAATGGCTTGGACCACTTTGCTTTCGACTATCACCGAGCGATCGATAATCATGTCTGCCCGAAAGCCGGCATCGATTTTCATTCCATCATAGTGAACTGGTAAAAAGATTTCGGTCGCTACTTCATGCCCGCGCTGGCGTAGTTCGTGGTCCAGACACGCTTGGTAGGTTGACTCAAGGAGGCCCGGGCCCAACGCACGATGTACCTTGACCATGGCATCCACAATGGCTGTGGCTGTTCCCTCGATCGCAGCTCGCGATTCACTCATTTCTTTGCGTCTTCGCGTCTTTGCGTTTCAAAGGTTTTCTGCTTCCAGAGTGCACCTAATTGCGTTTGAGGATGGCCTGCCCCGTTCTCGAGCGGGGGCGGTCGAGTTCGCCGGCGATCCAGTCGCCGACGCGGGCGAGGGTCTTGAGGTCGACGCCGGTTTCAAGGCCCAGGCCGTTGAGCATGTAGACGACGTCTTCGGTGGCGACGTTGCCGGTGGCGCCGCGGGCAAACGGGCAGCCGCCCAGGCCGGCGACCGAGGAGTCGACGACGCGCACGCCGGCTTCCAGGCAGGCGTGAATGTTGGCCAGGGCCTGGCCGTAGGTGTCGTGGAAGTGCACGGCCAGCTGGCCAATGGGCACCGAGCGGGCGACGGTCTCGAGCATTGCGCGCGCCTTGCCGGGCGTGCCCACGCCGATGGTGTCGCCCAGCGAGATTTCCGCGCAGCCGGCGTCATGCAGCGCTTCGGCGACACGCACGACATCCGCGATCGGCACATCGCCCTGGTACGGGCAGCCGAGCACGGTCGAGACGTAGCCGCGAACGCGCACGCCGTCGGTGCGGGCGCGGGCGAGCACGGGAGCGAAGCGCTCCAGCGACTCGGCGATGGTGCAGTTGATGTTTTTCTTGTTGAAGGCTTCGGAGGCGGCGGTAAAGACCGCGACTTCTTCGGCGCCGACCTTGCGGGCGCGCTCGTAGCCCTTCTCGTTGGGCACCAGCACCGGGTAGCGCACGCCGCTCTTGCGCTCGATGTGGCCGAAGACCTCCTCGGCGTCGGCCAGCTGCGGGATGGCGGGGGCGGCTACGAAGCTGGTGGCTTCAACCACGCCCAGGCCGGTGTCGGCGAGGCGTTCGATCAGCTCGATCTTGACCCCGGTCGGAATGGTGTAGGGCTCGTTCTGGAGCCCGTCGCGCGGCCCGACCTCGACGATGGTGACGGCGTCACTCATGGCCTCAGACAAGCTCGATGGCCAGTGCAGTGGCCTCACCGCCACCGATGCACAGGCTGGCAACGCCACGCTTGCCGCCGCGGGCTTTCAGGGCGTGAATCAGCGTGACCACGATGCGCGCGCCGCTGGCGCCGATGGGGTGGCCCAGGGCGACGGCGCCGCCGTTGACGTTGACCTTGTCGTGCGGCAGGTCGAGTTCTTTCATCGCCGCCATGGTGACGGTGGCGAAGGCTTCGTTGATTTCGAACAGATCGACTTCGTCGGCCTTCCAGCCGGCGTTGTCCAGCACTTTCGAAATGGCGCCCACCGGGGCGGTGGTGAACCATTCCGGCTCCTGGGAGTGGGTGGCGTGGGCGACGATGCGCGCCAGCGGCGCTGCACCGCGCGACTCGGCCTCGCCTGAACGCATCAGCACGAGGGCTGCCGCGCCGTCGGAAATCTTCGACGAGCTGGCTGCGGTGATGGTGCCGTCTTTCGCAAAGGCCGGACGCAGTTTGGGCATTTTCTCCACCGGCGATTTGGCCGGTTCCTCGTCGGTGTCGACTTCCGCTTCGCCCTTGCGGGTCTTGACCGTGACCGGAGCGATCTCGGCGGCGAAGGCGTCGGACTCGATCGCGGCCATGGCGCGCTCGACCGAGGCCTTCGAGAAGGCGTCCTGGTCGTCGCGGGTGAAACCGTACTTGGCCACGCACTGCTCGCCGAACTGCCCCATCATCTGACCGTCGTAGGGGTTCTGCAGGCCGTCGAAGAACATGTGGTCGAGCAGTTTCGCATGCCCCATTCTCAGGCCACGCTCGCTCAGGTAGGGCGCGTTGGTCATCGACTCCATGCCGCCAGCGACGATGACGTCGGCCGAGCCGGCCAGCAGGGCATCGTGGCCCTGCATCACCGCCTTCATGCCCGAGCCGCAGACCTTGTTGATGGTGGTGCAGCCGGTCGAAACCGGTAGCCCGGCACCCAGCGCGGCCTGGCGCGCGGGCGCCTGACCGACGCCGGCGGGCAGTACGCAGCCCATGATGACCTCGGAGACGTCCGCGCCGTCGACGCCGGCATCGGCCACGGCGGCCTTGATGGCGGCCGCGCCCAGGTCGGGCGACTTGACCGGGGCGAACTGGCCCTGGAACGAGCCGATGGCGGTTCGGCGAGCGGAGACGATGACAATGGAGTCGGTCATGAGGCAAATCCGTGGGTTTGGAAATGGAAGTTATCTATTATCGCAGGTTGGGCCGAAAGGTTGCTACAGCAAGCCGGCGCCGGTTGCCACCAGGGTGCGCCGGGTGCTGTAAAAACCTGTAACCACGGAAGGCGCGGAAAGTCACGGAAACGGCTGTGCCGGAAAAGCTCCCGGAGCACATTCGATCCGATTTTTTCCGTGCCTTCAGTGTTTTCCGTGGGTTCAGAGATTTCGGGTTTTTTCGAGATTCAGAGCCAGAAGCCCCAGATGGCGGTGCTGGTGACGACCATCAGCAGGGCGTTGAGGGGGGCGCCGACTCTGGCGAAATCGGTGAATCGATACAGGCCGGTGCCGTGGATCATGGTGTTGGTCTGGTAGCCCACCGGCGTGAGGAAGCTGGTCGAGGCGGCGAACATCACTATCAACACCAGCGGCAGGACGGGCAGGCCGAGCTGGTCGGCCAGGCCGATGGCCACCGGAACCAGGATGACCGCGGCGGCGTTGTTGCTGACCATCTCGGTGAGTACGGTGGTGATGGCATACAGTGCCATGAGCACCAGCAGCGGATGCCAGCTGCCGGCGTTGGCGGCCAGCAGACCGGCCAGCCAGGCCGCCGCACCGGACTTGGTCATGGCGATCCCCAAGGGGATGACGCCGGCGAGCAGGAAGATCACGTTCCAGGCCACGCCCGAGTACAGATCCTCGCGGGCGAGGCAGCCGGTAAAAAGCATGGCCAGCACGCCGATCAGCGCGGTGATGACAATGGGCAGGGGCGTGAGCACGGCGGCGAGCACCACCCCGGCGACGATCAGGCCGGCCGTCCACATGCGGGCGCGGTCGAACTCGTCTTCGAAGGTGTCGAGCACGATCACGTCGGGGTGGCGCCGCAGCTTTTCCAGCGCGGTGGTCGACAGCTGCAGCAGCACGATCTCGCCCACCCGCAGCGGCTCATCGGCCAGGCGCGGAGCGCTCACGCGATCGGCTTCCAGCCCCACCGGGCGGGCCTGGTAGCGGCGCCAGAAACCGACCTTGCTGCCGTGTTCACCGTTGAAGACGCGCTCGTTGCGCAGCAGGATGCGCGCCAGGTGGCCGTCGCTGCGCACGCCCCTGGCGTGGCCGAAGTCCGAAATCAGCCTGACGTCATCGGATTTGATCAGATCAGCGACCTGGCGGCGCGTGCCGCGCAGCTGGAGGACATCGTCGACCTTCAGGCGGGTAGTGGCCGCGCGCTTGATGTGCGACTCGCCGTCGCGGATCAGGCGCACCACCTCGGCGCCGCTGTGGTCGTCGAAGTCGGCCTCGCTGGCGCTCTTGCCGACCAGGCGGCCGCCGGAGGCGACCCGGACCTCGAAAATGAAATCTTCCTCGTTCTTGTCCTGCACCGACACGCGGTCGCCTCTGGGCAGCAGCCAGCGCCCGACGACCAGGAAATACAGCACGCCGGTGGTGAGCACGATGGCGCCGACGTGGGTGAACTCGAACATGCCGATGGCGCGGCCGAAGTCGGGATGGTCGGCGGCCAGAGCCGAGGCCAGCAGGTTGGTCGAGGTGCCGATCAAAGTCAGGGTGCCGCCCATCATGGCCATAAAGCTCATCGGCATGAGCAGGCGCGCCGCGCTCGAGCCCGAACGCCGGGCCATGTCGAGCACCAGCGGGATGGCCACGGCGACCGCCGCGGTGTTGTTGATCAGGCCCGAGACCGGCCCGACGAGCAGCGCGATGATGATGATCTGACGCGACTCCGGGCCTTTCATCCACGGTGAGAGCAGTAGGCCGAGGCGGTGCACCAGGCCGGTGCGCTGCACGCCGGCCGACAGGATGAACATCGCCAGAACCGTCACGGTGGCCGGCGACGACAAGCCAGACAGGCCTTCACGAACCGTGGGAAACGCGGCCTGGAGGTCGATGCCGCGCTCGACCAGCCACTGCGAATGAAACAGCAGCGGAATGGCGGTGACCGTGATCAGGATCAGAAAGGCGGTGACGTCCAGCGGAAAGCGCTCGCTGGCGAACAGGTAGAGCGCGATGGCGATGATGACGAAGACCAGGCCGATTTCGACGGTCATTCAGGATCCAGCCGGGGTAATGAAAACCAGAACCTTTTTAACGCAAAGACGCAAAGCAGCAAAGAACGCAAAGAAAGCCTGATGAAATAAAACCTCACCTGATTATGGACGTTACTCAGCCAGCTCAGGGCCCGGCTTTTTGAAACCGCAGATTCACCCAGATTCAGTAAGAAAAAAAGTCTTATAACCACGGGAAACACGGAAACACGCGGAACACGTGCTCCGTGAGCCCAATGTTTCTTGTTTGTTTTCTTTTCTTTGCGTCCTTTGCTGCTTTGCGTCTTTGCGTTTCAAGGATTTTCCGTCTCAGCTTCGCCCGGCGGCGAGTTCGCGGCCGATGAGCATGCGGCGGATTTCGTTGGTGCCGGCGCCGATATCGTAGAGTTTGGCGTCTCGGAGCAGGCGGCCGGTGGGGTATTCGTTGATGTAGCCGTTGCCGCCCAGAGCCTGGATGGCTTCCAGCGCGACGTTGACGGCGCTTCTCGAGGCGTGCAGCAGGCAGGCTGCGGCGTCGATGCGCGAGCGCTCGCCGGTGTCGTAGGCGGCTGCAAGCTGGTAGGCAAAGCCGCGGGAAGACTGCAGCGCGGCGTACATGTCGCCGACCTTGGCCTGCATCAGGCCGAAGTCGGACAGCGCGCGGCCGAACTGCTTGCGCTCGCGGATGTAGGGCAGCACATTGTCCATGGCGGCCTGCATGATGCCGATCGGGCCGCCGGAGAGCACCAGGCGCTCCGAGTTGAGCCCTGACATCAGGATCTTCACGCCTTCGTTGACCTCGCCCAGGACGTTTTCTGCGGGAATTTCGCAGTTGTCGAAAACCAGCTCGCAGGTGTTGGAGCCGCGCATGCCCAGCTTGTCGAGCTTTTGCGCCTTGCTGAAGCCGCTGAAATCCTTCTCGATGAGAAAGGCGGTCATGCACTTGCTGCCGGCTTCCTGCCCGGCGGTGCGCATGTAGACCACGGCGACGTCGCATTCAGGGCCGTTGGTGATCCACATCTTCGAGCCGTTGGCGACCCACACATCGCCCTTCTTTTCGGCGCGGCAGCTCATCGAGCCGACCACGTCGGAACCGGCGCCCGGCTCGGACATGGCCAGAGCGCCGACCCATTCGCCGGAGACGAGCCGGGGTACGTACTTCTCGCGCTGGGCCGCTGTGCCGTTGCGGTAGAGGTTGTCCACGCACAGATTGGAGTGGGCGCCGAAGGACAGGCCGATGGAGGCCGAGGCGCGGGAAATTTCTTCCATTGCCACCAGGTGGGCCAGATAGCCCATGTCCGAGCCGCCGTGCGCTTCGGGAATGGTGATGCCGAGAAGGCCCATGTCGCCGAGCTCGCGCCAGAGCTCCTGCGGAAATTCATTGCTGCGGTCGATTTCTTCCGCGCGCGGCGCGATCGAGTCTTCGGCGTAGCGGCGCACGCTCTCGCGCAGCATTTCGATATCTTCGGACAGTTTCATGGTTGGGTGCCTGTCATCAGAAAGAGCCTTGAAGCCAACAGGGGCAAGAAGGGCACGAGGTGAAAATGGAACCTGTTCATTGTTCGTATCCTTCGTGCCCCTGGTGGTTCATTCAGCCCCGGAAGAGCCCGGGCGCTCCGGAGTTACTGGTTGCCACGTTCGCGGCCGGGGAAGCGGTGCGAGCGGCCCATGAAGGGCAGCTTGAGCTTGCCGATCATGGCGATGCGCTCCTCGGCCATGCGGTTGGCGGCTTTCCAGGTCGTGATGCCGTCGCGTTCGGCAATCTGGAAGATCTTGGAGACATTGTAGTAAATGGCGCGCGTCATGCGCTTGGCGCGCTCGCGGTTATAGCCTTCGAACTCGATGGAGACGTTCATCAGGCCGCCGGCGTTGACGGCGTAGTCGGGCGCGTAGATGATGCCGCGGCCATCGAGCTCGTCGCCGGCCTCGTCGTCGGCAAGCTGGTTGTTGGCCGAACCGCACACGATCTTGAACTTGAAGCGCGGGATGGTCTGTTCGTTGACGATGCCGCCCAGCGCGGTGGGCGCAAAGACGTCCGCGTCGACGTCGTAGATGTCGTCTACTCCGACGGCTTCACAGCCGAGTTCGACGGCGGCCTGAACCGGCTCGTCGTAGATGTCGGCCACGAACACCTTGGCATTTTCGCGCCGCAGCAGCTTGACCAGCTCCATGCCGACGTGACCCACGCCCTGAACGGCAAAGCTGTACTTGCTGATGTCTTCGTCGCCGAACTTCTTCTGCAGGCTGGCGCGAATGCCCTGCAGGGTGCCGAAGGCGGTGAACGGCGAGGGATCGCCCGAGCCGCCGTGAACCTGATGGACACCGACCACGTTGCCGGTTTCCTGGAAGACGTACTCCATGTCGTTGACGTCGATGCCCACATCCTCGGCGGTGATGTAGCGCCCGTGCAGCGAGTCGATGAAGCGGCCCATGGCGCGAAACAGTGCTTCGGACTTGTCCTTGCGCGGGTCGCCGATGATGACGGCCTTGCCGCCGCCGAGGTTCAGGCCGGCCACCGAAGCCTTGTAGGTCATGCCGCGCGACAGGCGCAGCACGTCGTCGAGCGCTTCCTGCTCGGTGGCATAAGGCCACATGCGCATGCCGCCCAGCGCCGGCCCGAGCGTGGTGTTGTGAATGGCGATGATGCCTTTGAGGCCGGCATCCTTGTGGTGGCAGAAGATGACCTGCTCGTGCTCGGTCGTGTGAATGGTTTCAAACAGATTCATTGACGGTCCTCCATGGCCTGCACCCGTGCGGTTGCAGGCGTTCAGTGCCGATTCCGCTTCGAATCAGCCGGGTTCGATTCATTGATTGCCATGCCCGGTAGTGATTTTCCCCGCAATGGCGTTTTCAGGAAAGATCGAGGCATCGAATGCCCGCCCGGCCGAGTGCTGACGGCAGACGAGTCAGCCGCTTATTTTAGCCTGATCAGGAGGTGTCGTGTCGGATTGTGCCGCGGCGCGCTTTCGAAGGAGGGCGCGAACGATCGAAGGAGGGCGCGAACGATCTGCAGCTGGGTGTGAAGATCGCGCCCGGGACCACGCCCGGGCGCTGAAGCGTTTCTCCGGCGCCCGGGCTCGCCGGTGAGCGTGTCAATCAAATGCCGGGCCGGGCTGCTTGCCCATGAGCTTGAGTATTCTGGCCAGCGGGCAGAACCCGGTCAATGAAGCCTGCAGCAGGTTGAATCCGATAAAGGCCGTCAGCAGCAGCCAGTAGGCGCTGTGGAGATGTGACAGCGCCACGCTGACAAGCACCATGAAGCCCGCGAAGGCGAAAACCAGTCGGTCGATGTTCATGACGTGTTCCTTGGAAGCAGTGAATTGACCATAATATAAGCAAAGACTAATATATAAGTCAAGCACACAGGGGCAGGCCTGCATTGTGGCACCGCAGAATCAGCTACGGGTCTTGTGGCCGAGGGACAGCCTGCTCAGGTCGCCACGGCCCGAATGGCAAGGAAAAAGAAGACCGAAAGCAGGGCGCCGGCCGGAATGGTGATGACCCAGGAAAGGAAGATCGAACTGACGGTCTGGAGATTGATCGCGGCGATGCCGCGGGCCAGCCCGACCCCCAGAATGCCGCCGACAACCGTATGGGTTGTGGAAATGGGCAAGCCGGTGCCGGAGGCCATGACGATGGTTGCGGCCGCGGCGAGCCCGGCGGCAAACCCGCGGCTGGGCGTGAGCACGGTGATCTTGCTGCCGACCGTGGCGATGACGCGATGACCATACGTGGCCAGGCCAATGACAATGCCGGTGCCGCCGAGGATCAGGATCCATATCGGCACGATCGCCTGCTGCTCGACGCTGCCGCTGCTGGCAACGCTGACCACTGCCGCAACTGGTCCAATGGCGTTGGCAACATCGTTGGAGCCGTGGGCAAAGGCCATGGCGCAGGCGGTCACGACCATCAATACGCCGAAGATGCGCTCGACGGCGTAGTAGTTGAGTTCGGTATCGTCGAGGTTGGCAGCGGGGATGCGCAGGATGAAAATCGTGCCAACGCCGGCAATCACGGCGCCGACCAGCACCGCCAGGGCATACGAGTGCGCCGGGTCGAGGTCGACGCCGATATGCTTGAGGCCCTTGAATACGGTGACCAGGGTCATGAAAAACCCGGCCAGGAAGATATAGCCGGGGACATAGCGCCGCGCCGCCTTGAGCGGGTCGGGGCGGTCGAGAACCAGCCGCTGAACGCTGGTGAACAGCAGCCAGGCGATGAAGCCGGCCATCAGGGGGCTGATGACCCAGCTCATGACGATCTGGCCGACCTGGTCCCAGTGAACAGCGGAAAAGCGGATGCCGATGGCGGCAAAGCCGACAACCGCACCGATGATGGTGTGGGTGGTGGAGACCGGCCAGCCGCGCGCCGAAGCCAGTAACAGCCAGGTTCCGGCAGCGAGCAATGATGCCAGCATGCCGTAGACCAGCAGCTCCGGCTGGCCCTGCAGAAGCGAGGCGTCAACGATGCCCTTGCGAATGGTGCCGGTGACGCCGCCGCCGGCCAGCACCGCGCCGCTGAACTCGAATACTCCGGCGATCAGGATGGCCTGCTTGATGGTGATGGCACGTGACCCGACCGAGGGCGCCATCGCGTTGGCGACGTCATTGGCGCCAATGCCCCAGGCCATGAACAGGCCGAAAAACGCCGCCAGGATGATGTAGAAAATCGCCTGTTCCATCTAGACTCAAGGCCCTTTGGGGTGTTTTTCCAGTCGTGCTAGCGCGCGATCATCAGGTGCAGTCGACTGCCGACCCGCTGGGCCAGGTCGCCCAGGTCGCCGGTCCAGTCGATGACCTTGTAGACGAACATCACGTCGATGGGCGGAAAATCCTTCTCGAGCTGGAACAGCTTCGCTCGGAACTCCACCTGCAGGGCATCGCTGTCGTTTTCGATCTTGTCGAGTTTTTCGATCATGCCCATTACCAGCTCGATCTCGCTGCCGCGAAAGCCGGTTTCAAACAGCTCGTCGAGCTCGTTGACCGTCTTGTGCGCCTGCCTTACGGCGTCCAGGCAGCGGTCGACAAAGCTCAGATACAGATCCTGGAGGACATCGGGGATGACCATGCGCCGCCCCAGCATCAGACCGGAGATGTCACGGGTCTTGTTGGCGATATGGTCCTGTACCGAAAGCATTTCGAGCACGTCGGTGCGGGCGACCGGCATGAACAGGCTGCGCGGCAGGCTCAGGCGCAGCTCGCGCTTGAGGTCGTCGGCTTCATGCTCCAGTTTGACGATGGCCTTGCGTACGCTGGTGGCCTCATCCCAGTCGCCGGCCTGGGCGGCGCGCACGAAGCGGGGCAGTTGTTCGGCGCAGTCGGCTGCCTTTTCGAAATGCTGCTGCAGCGGGCGCACGGGAGACTGGCCGAAGACGCGAGAGATATAACCGGTTGGATTCATCGGGGTTCGTGTCGGGCTTGCCGGGGTCTGGCTTTTGGTTGCTGCGGATTGTACCAGCTAATACGATGCCAACACGGGTGGACAAGGGCTTGTTCAAGATCGTGAGCTGCCGTGGTTGTGTGACCGGCGTCTCAGGCCTTTGCTGGCATAATGCCGGGCAGCTTCAGGGGTGTCAGCGCATGCCGGAACAAAAGGAACCGTCACACTCGCACTGGTCGCGGGAAATGATCGTTCATCCTTCTGATCTGACGATCGGGGATTTCGTCGTGCGCCTGGACATTCCCTGGATCGACACGCCGTTTCCGCTGCAGGGCGTGGCGATCGATACAGAGGATACCCGCGCGTGGTTCGAGGGCCACTGCGAGTGGGTGGTCATTGACCGCGAGCGCAGCCACCGGCCACCCGACCCCGACCGGGGGTCCGGGTCAACACAGCGCGCTGCCCGGACACCGCTGCCGGCTGCCACCAGCCCGCGTCATCCGATCAATGCCCTGCGCGGCAAACGGCTCGACCACGACAGCGTGGGGGTAGCGCTGCGTGCCTACAGCCTGCTCGATACGCAGGCACGGCAGCTGATTCGCGGCTTTGCGCATAACGGTGCGCTGGAGATCAAGACGGCCGAGCGCGTGGTCGCTGAGCTGGGCGGATATCTGCAGCGAAATCTGGCGGCGATGGTCTGGTTGACGCGGATCAAGGAGCGCGACGACTACACCGCCCGACACTCGATCAATTCGGCCATTCTGGCTCTAGGTCTGGCGCATGCCCTGGAGTGGGCGCCGGATCAGATCGAGCGCGCCGGCCTGGCGGCCCTGCTGCACGACGTCGGCAACGTCGAGATCGACAGCTCGATACTCAACAAGCCCGACCTGCTCAGCGAAGAGGAATATCGCCACGTCAAGACACATGCCCGCAAGGGCCATCAGCTGCTGTCTCGCCGTGATGACGTTGATGAGGTCGTGGCCCTGGCTGCGCTCGAGCACCACGAGCGCGTCGATGGCGGGGGGTACCCCGACGGCAAGCAGGCTGCCGATATCCATCGCGTCTCGAAGCTGGTGGCCATTGTCGACGTCTACGATGCGGTGACATCGCACAGAAGCTATCGACCGGCACGGTCACACCATGACGCCCTGGGTGTGCTGTGGCGCGGCCGGACGCACAAGTTCGACCGCGACATGGTCGAAACCTTCATTCAGTTTCTCGGCTGGGTCGCGCCGGGCACGCTGGTGCGCCTGTCCAGCGGCGCGCTGGCCGTGGTCGAGGAAACCAACATTGCCCACGGTTTCTATCCGCTGGTGCGCAAACTCATCCCCGGCGCTTCGGGCTATCGCGCTGGTGAACGCATCGATCTGGACGCGCTGCGTGACGATGACGGCAATCCGCTGATGCATATTCAGGACGTGCTCCCGGACGGGCTGCCCGGCGTCAACGTCAAGGCAATGCTGGTATCGATGCTCGATTGAGCGCGCTCGCTCTGGCGCCGCCGGGCTTGATCGGCCGAATCAGCGGAAAATGTGATTGGAATGCGCCGCCCGATCAAGGGATAATCAAGCGATCGAGTGACCGGGAAACCCAATGAGCCAATTGGATCGATTTCGCCGCCTGCTGGGGATGCGCCAGCCCGATGATCGCCGTCAGCGTCACCGCCTGCATGCCAGGCGGGGGCTGCGGGTGCTGATCGTGGACGACTCGCGCACGATTGTCAGCGCGCTCAGCCACATGCTGGACCAGAACGACTACGAGACGAGTACGGCAGACAATGCGGAGACGGCGCTGGCGATGGCCAGTGAGGACCCGCCCGATCTGATCTTTCTTGATATCGTGTTGCCGGGGATGAGCGGCTTCAGCGCCCTGCGTCAGCTGCGCCGCAACGCGGCAACCCGGTCGGTGCCGGTGGTCATGATCAGCGGCAATCCGCAGGCGGTCGAAGAGTTTTATCTCAAGAAGATCGGCGCCGACGGGTTCATGAAGAAGCCCTTTGGCCGCTACGAAGTGTTTTCTCATATCGAGCGCCTGGTCAGCGCGGGCGAGCTGCCGGCGCGCAGCGCACGCGAGCCCGATTCAGGCCAGCCGCCCGAAGAATAGATTTTTTTGTTGTCGCTGTAGTCCACAGGAGTTCTTGTCGTGCCGGGTTCATGTTTCAGCAAGATCCTTTCTCCGACGTTGGTCTTTGCCGTGGCCCTGGGCCTGATGGCTTCTGCCCAGGCGCTGGCCTGGGATTTTGGCGGTGACCTTCGGGGCGGTTTCTACGCCAGTGAACGCGACGCGCGCGACGGCGGCAACCGCAGCGATGAAAGCCTGCGCGCCCGTGCCCGCGTGTTTGCCGAGACCGCGATTGCCGGCAACTGGTCATTTCGCGGCCGGCTGGCGACCTGGGTCACCAGCGACGGCAACGACTTTTCGTTCGAGCTCGATCGGTATCGCGCCTCCGGGACCGGCACGCGCTCGGGCGAGGCGCATATCGACCAGTTCTATTTTCAGTGGGCCGATGAGGCATCGCAAAACCAGCTGCGCCTGGGCCGGTTCCAGACCAACTTCAGCCTGCCGGTCGTGCCCGGTAAAAGCCTGGACCGCAACGACGCCTCGAACGTGGGCATCGGCTGGACCGACGGCGCCCACTGGATCAGCCGGCTCGGCGGCGGCTGGGAGGGGCACGTGATTGCCCAGCTCAACCATCGTCGGGGCACCGGCAACACCATTCGCGGGCCGATCGATTTTGCCGACAGCTCCAGCCGCCTTGGTGCTTATCTGGGCCTGCGCTCGACGGCGAAGTGGGGGCCGCTGTTCATGCGCATGCTCACGCTCAACTGGATGCCGGATGCGCTGGCTCCGAATGGGGTATCGAGCCCGGTTCGCGAGGACTACCTGACCATGACCGCCAAGGCGGCTGCAGAATGGCCCCTGGGCAAGGGCCCAACGCGGTTTGTGCTTGCCGGCGAGTATGGCCACGCCTTCAACACGCCAAAGGAGCGGGTCATGCTCACCGGGCTTTCCGGCGACGATGTCGACGGCGATGGCTATCAGATCAGCGCCAATCTGTTCGATATCCGCCCCGGCCACAACCTTGGCGTGGTTTACGGGCGCGTGGAGTCGGGCTGGCTGATCGCCAATGATTTTCGCAACAACGACGAGCTCTACGAGATTCGCTATCAGCACCATTTCAGCCCGTCGCTTCGGGTTGCGGTCCGTTTCCGGATTCGCGAGGAAATCGAGCGTCGCGCTGCTGCCTCCGGCCTCCAGCGAGACCGGGATCTCTACGTCCGCCTTACCTACAAGTTCTGAAGGCTGCGCGCGGTCGGTCAACGGCTGCATCCAGCGGCGTTCGGGATCGTTCATGAACAGGGAGTGATCAATGGTTGCCGCTACGCTGGCTGTTTACTTGGTCGTGCTGCTGTCCATCGGCGTATGGGCGCAGAAGCGAGTGGGAGATACGGCCGACTTTCATCTGGCCGGGCGTCGTCTGGGACCCATCGTGGCCTCGTTGAGCGCATCGGCCAGCTCGTCTTCGGCCTGGACGTTGCTGGGCGTCAGCGGCGCAGCCTGGGCCTGGGGGCTGCAGGCCGTGTGGCTGATACCCGCTGTCTGGTCGGGGTTTTTCATCAACTGGGTCTTTATTGCGCCGCGGCTGCAGCCAGCCAGCCATGGCAATGGCGCGCTCACTCTGGTGGAGTTTCTCGGCCGCGGCGCAGATGCAGCCAGTGAACGCCGGATTCGCGCCTTTGGCGCCGTCATCATCCTGTTCTGCTTCACCTTTTACGTGGCCTCGCAGTTCCAGGCGGCGGGAACAGCGATCAGCACCACGCTGAGCGTCCCGCCCATGGCGGCGATCATCTGCGGTGCGGCGATCGTGGTGGCCTATGTGTTTCTTGGTGGTTTCTGGGCGGCAAGCGTCACCGACGCCCTGCAGGGCCTGATGATGCTGTTTGTCGCCGTTGTCCTGCCCATCGTCGCCCTGGTTGCGGTGGGCGGTCCTGCGGGTCTGCTTTCCGGGCTGCAGGCGCTGGAAGACCCCGCGCTTGCCCGCCTGGTCGATCAGCCGGGCCTGCTGTTGTCGATGGTGTTCGTGGCGGGGCTTTTCGGTATCGGCCTTGGCTATCCGGGGCAGCCGCATGTGGTCAACCGATTCATGGCGCTGCGCTCGGCGTCCGAAGTCCGATTCGCGCGCACCATCGCGCTGGTCTGGGCGGCGGTGATCTATGCCGGCATGGTGGTGCTGGGCTGGGCCGGGCGTGTGCTGATGCCCGAGCTGGCCGACGGCGAGTCGGTGCTGCTGGTGCTGGCCGTCGACCTGCTGCCGTCCGTCGCCGGCGGGCTGGTGGCCGGCGGGGTGCTGGCGGCGATCATGTCAACGTCTGACAGCCAGCTGCTGGTCGCCGGTTCGGCTGTCAGCCACGATCTGCGGCGCGGGCGCGTCTCGCTGGCGATCGATCGCATCGTCATCGCGCTGCTCGGAATGGCGGCGGTCGCGCTGGCGCTGTGGTTTCCGGCCTCGATTTTCGACCGCGTCCTGTTTGCCTGGCAGGCTCTTGGCAACGCCTTCGGTCCGCTGCTGGTGGTGATGCTGTTTTCCGCAGGCGTGCGTCCCGGCTACCGTCTGGCGGCCATGCTGGCAGGCTTTTCCCTGACGGTCGTGATCAGCTTTTTTCCGCAGGCCCCGGGTAACGCCGTGGAGCGGCTGGTGCCGCTGTTCATTGCTCTGGGAATTGCCCTGGCCGGCAGGGAAGGGCAGCACGGGCCGGCTTCGGAAAAGCGTTAGTGGCGGTCGGCTTTCGGGCTCAGACTGGCTGGCAGAACTGTTCGTAAAGCGTCGCCATCAGTGCGCGCACTTCTTTGCTGGCCAGCGAATAGTGAATGGTCTGCTGCTCGCGCCGGGTCTTGACCACGCCGGCCTGGCGCAGCACGGCCAGGTGCTGCGACAGCGCCGACTGGCTCAGCGGCAGGTGCCGATTGATCTCGCTGACCGACAGCTCGGTGTCGAGCAGGTGGCACAGAATCATCAGCCGATGCGGATTGGCCATCAGCTTGAGGAAGCTCGCCGCGCTCTCCGCGTGTTGTTCCAGCTCCTGCGGGGAGGGCAGTTCCAGGCGCGCGGGCGGCGCCGCAGGGGCGGTGACGGTTTTCATGATCGCGCAATTATCGCGCAGATCGCGGCTGGGCGCAAAACTCGAGCTTACAGGCGCCTGTGCTGGCGTCTTGCTCAGGCTGCGCGAACAGGTTTTGGTTGGCCGAGCCGCGACCGGCTACAATGAGAGGTTTCCGTTACCGCCCGACTGCACGCCATGAATCAGACTGCCGAAACGCTTTCGAACACCCCGCGTACTGAATCCAACCTGCCGCTGCGAGTGGTTACCGCTGCCAGCCTGTTCGACGGACACGATGCCGCCATCAACCTGATGCGGCGGCTGATCCAGGATCAGGGCTGCGAGGTGATTCATCTGGGGCATAACCGCTCGGTGGCCGAGATCGTGCGCGCGGCCATCTGCGAGGACGCCGACGCGGTTGCCGTCAGTTCCTATCAGGGTGGCCACATGGAGTACTTCAAGTACATGGTCGACATGCTTGAAGAGCTGGGCGCCGGCCACATCAAGGTGTTCGGCGGCGGCGGCGGCACGATCACGCCCGAGGAAATCAGCGAGCTGCATGACTATGGCGTGACCCGCATCTATCACCCGGACGACGGGATGAAGATGGGACTGGTGGAAATGATCGGGGACCTGGTCGACAAGGCCCGCGAGGCGCGCGCCGGGCGGTCAGCCGAGCGGGCGGCAGCCGCTGATACCGACGGTGGTTCAGGGCAGCGGTTCGACGTTCAGGACGTCGCCCATCGCCTGTCGGCAATCGAAAACGGTTCGATTTCAGAGCACGAGCTGGCGCGGCTGCGCAAGTCGGCGGAAAAAGCCACCGGTGTGCCGATCGTGGGTCTGACCGGTACCGGCGGGGCCGGCAAGTCTTCGGTGACCGACGAGCTGCTCAACCGCTTTCTGCAGTATTTCCCGGAAATGCGCATCGCGGTGCTGGCTGTCGATCCTACCCGCCGGCGCACCGGCGGCGCGCTGCTGGGGGACCGCATCCGCATGAACACCCTGCGCTCCGAGCGGGTGTTCATGCGCTCGATGGCCACTCGGCGGCAGCACCTGGCGACCTCCGAGGTGGTGGCCGATTCGCTGGCGCTGCTCAGGACCTCGGGCTTCGACCTGGTGATCCTGGAGACGGCGGGCATTGGTCAGTCCGGCTCGGAAGTGGTTGATCTGGTCGACTTTCCGGCTTACGTGATGACGTCGGATTACGGTGCCGCCAGCCAGCTGGAGAAGATCGACATGCTCGACTTTGCCGAGCTGGTCATTCTCAACAAATTCGACCGGCAGGGCTCGCTCGACGCGCTCAGGGACGTGCGCAAGCAGTGGAAGCGCAATCGTCTGGCTTTTGATCTGGCCGACGAAGACGTGCCGGTCTATCCCACCATTGCCAGTCAGTTCAATGATCCGGGTGTGACCTGGATGTTCGGCAATCTGTGCCGACTTCTGCGCCAGCAGGAAGGTGCGACCGTCGCAGGGCAGGATTCGGAAGATGCGTCTGCAAAGCCGCAGTGGGGAAGCGAGCGCTGTGATTTTGCCCCGGATCTGGAGCTGACCGATCGGGAGCCCAAGGCATCGATTCTGATTCCCGGCAAGCGGGTGCGCTATCTGGCCGAAATTGCCGAGCAGGGACGGGCGCTCAATGAGCATATTCTCGAGTGGGCCGAGGAGGCCCGCCGGGCTCAGCACTTCTACGAAGCTCTCAGGGAGCTTGATGCACAGGATCTGCCCGAGCCGATGGCATTGCCTGCTGCCACTGAGGCCGCCACCCCGCAAGAGGATGCGGCCATCACCACGCTGCGACAGCGCTATGCCGAAGCCCTCAAGGCCATTCCAGAAGAGAGCCGTGACCTGCTCAGGGCCTGGCCCGACCTCAAGGCTTCCGTAGAAGCCGAAGAGTTCAGCTACGAGGTGCGCGGCAAGACCATCAGCGGCTCGAACTACCGCGAGTCGCTTTCCAAGCTGGCCATTCCCAAGATCGCGCCGCCGCCCACGCGCGACTGGGGTGAGCAGCTGGTGTTTCTGATGAAAGAGCACTTGCCCGGGCACTATCCCTACACCGGCGGCGTTTATCCGTATCGCCGCAGCGGCGAGGATCCGATCCGGATGTTCGCCGGCGAAGGCACGCCCGAGCGCACCAACCGGCGCTTCCACTATCTGTCCGAAGGCCAGCCGGTCAGCCGCCTGTCGACGGCCTTCGACTCGGTCACGCTCTACGGCGAAGACCCGGCCGAGCGGCCCGACATCTACGGCAAGGTGGGCAACTCGGGCGTGTCGATTGCCACGCTCGACGACATGAAGAAACTCTACTCGGGTTTCGATCTGGCCGACCCGACCACTTCGGTGTCGATGACCATCAACGGCCCGGCGCCGATGATCATGGCGATGTTCATGAACACCGCCGTCGATCAGCAGGTCGAAAAGCACCTGAAGGAAGCCGGCCAGTGGGAGGCTGCGCAGAAAAAGCGCGCCGAACTCCTGGGCGACGACCGGCCCGAATACATCGGTGATCTGCCGGCATCGAACGACGGGCTGGGCCTGGGCATGCTGGGCGTGACCGGTGATCAGCTCGTCGACGCCGAGACCTACGAGAAGATCAAGGCCGACACGCTCAAGGTCGTTCGCGGCACGGTGCAGGCCGATATCCTCAAGGAGGATCAGGCCCAGAACACCTGCATCTTCTCGACCGAGTTCGCCCTGCACATGATGGGCGATATCCAGCAGTACTTCATCGACAAGGGCGTGCGCAACTTCTACTCGGTGTCGATCTCCGGCTACCACATCGCCGAGGCCGGGGCCAACCCGATCAGCCAGCTGGCCTTCACGCTGTCGAACGGCTTCACCATTGTCGAGTACTACCTGGCGCGCGGGATGGACATCAACGACTTCGCGCCCAACCTGAGCTTTTTCTTTTCCAACGGCATGGACCCTGAATACGCCGTCATCGGCCGGGTGGCGCGGCGCATCTGGGCGCGCGCCATGCGCGAGCGCTACGGTGCCAACCGGCGCTCGCAGATGCTCAAGTACCACATCCAGACCTCGGGGCGCTCGCTGCACGCCCAGGAAATCCAGTTCAACGACATCCGCACCACGCTGCAGGCGCTGTATGCCATCTTCGACAACTGCAACAGCCTGCACACCAACGCCTACGACGAGGCGATCACCACGCCCACCGAGGAGTCGGTGCGCCGGGCGGTGGCCATCCAGATGATCATCAACAAGGAGCTGGGCCTGAACTACAACGAAAACCCGTTTCAGGGCAGCTATATCGTCGAGCAGCTTACCGATCTGGTCGAAGAGGCCGTCTACGCCGAGTTCGAGCGTATCTCCGAGCGCGGCGGCGTGCTGGGAGCAATGGACACGATGTACCAGCGCGGCAAGATCCAGGAAGAGTCGCTCTACTATGAGCGCAAGAAGCACGACGGTTCGCTGCCGCTGATCGGCGTCAACACCTTCAAGCCTTCGGCGGGTGATGAACAGGAGGGCGGCGAGATCGAACTGGCCCGCTCGACGACCGACGAGAAACAGCAGCAGGTGCGCAACGTACAGGCTTTCAATCGCCGCTACGACTCGAGCGCGGATGAGGCGCTTGCGCGCCTGCAGGCGGTTGCGCGCGAGCGCGGCAATACCTTCGAGGCGCTGATGGAGGCGGTCAAGACCTGCTCGCTGGGGCAGATTTCGCACGCGCTCTACGAGGTTGGTGGGGAGTATCGCCGCAACATGTAATCGGTAATCTGCCTTGATTCAGAGCCGGTTTTCTGGTCAACTTCGCTGATTGCTCAGCATTGACAAGCAAGGGACTTCATTGATGGCTCAATCCAGAGAGGGAACGCCGGCGCCGCCGGGACAGCGCAAGTTTTTTGGACATCCGGCCGGGCTCGGCACGCTGTTCTTCACCGAGCTGTGGGAGCGCTTCAGCTACTACGGCATGCGTGCGCTGCTGGTGCTGTTCATGGTCGCCACGGTGGCCGAAGGGGGGCTGGGCTTTGACGACGAGACCGCCACGGCCATCTACGGCCTCTATACCGCGGCGGTCTACCTGGCCGCACTGCCGGGCGGCTGGCTGGCCGACCGCGTATTTGGCCAGCAGGATGCCATCTGGTACGGCGGCATCATCATCGCGATCGGCCATATCGTGCTTTCGCTGCCGGGCTTTACCGGCATTCCCGAGCTCTACGGCTTTTTCTTCGGGCTGATCCTTATCGTTATCGGCACCGGCCTGCTCAAGCCCAATATCTCCAGCTGCGTGGGTGAGCTCTACCCCGAGGGCGGTGCGCGCCGCGACGCCGGCTATGTCATCTATTACATGGGCATCAACCTGGGTGCCATGCTGGCCCCGCCGATTGCCGGTCTGCTGCGCGTCAACATCGGCTGGCACTGGGGCTTTGCCTCGGCCGCCGTGGGCATGATCGTGGGCCTGATCACCTACCGCATCACGCGCCGTCATCTGGGCGAGTTCGGCAAGCATCCCGAAGCGAACTCGGTCGACAAGCAAGGGCAGACCAGGATCATGACCTGGCTGATCTATGCCGGCGCTGCCGGCCTGTTCGTGCTGGCGGTGCTGGGGCTGGAGGGCGTGCTCAGCATGAACGCCCGCCGTATGTCGGCCTACAGCGCCTATGTCATTCTGGCGGTTGCGGCCATCTTCTACATCCGCGTTCTGATCGATCGCGAGCTGACCAGCCTGGAGCGCCGCCGAACGGTGGTGCTGGTGGCGCTGTTCATCGGTGCCGCGCTTTTCTGGTCGGGCTTCGAGCAGGCCGGCTCCTCGCTCAACCTGTTTGCCGATCGCTATACGGCGCGTGAGATGCTCGGTACGGTCATCCCCGCCGAGGCGTTCCAGTCGCTCAACGCCATTTTCATCGTGCTGCTGGCGCCGTTCTTCTCGGCTCTGTGGATCAATCTCGGCCGCCGCAACATGGATCCGTCGATTCCGTTCAAGTTCGCGCTCGGCTTTTTCCAGCTGGGGCTGGGCTTTGCCTTCATGTGGGTGGCCTCGCTGTTCATCCAGAGCGGCGAGAGCGTGCTGCCGACCTGGCTGCTGTTCACCTACCTGTTCCACACCACCGGCGAGCTGTGCCTCAGTCCCATCGGCCTGTCGGCCACCTCCAAGCTGGCGCCGCGCCGCTACTACAGCCAGATGATGGGCATGTGGTTCTTCGGTGCCGCGCTGGGCAACCTGCTCGCCGGGCTCCTGGCCGGCGGGTTCAGCGACGAAAATATCGCCGATTTCCCCAACCTCTATCGTCAGATCGTGATTTTCCTGGCCGTGGTGGGTGTCGGCTTCCTGATCGCCACGCCGTTTCTGAAGAAACTGGCGGCGCTCGACGAAGACAAGGTCAACAACCTCGCTCGCCAGGACGAGCCCGGTGCCTACGAGGCCGGCGGGCCGAAGGAGCCGCCTCGGGATTGAGCCGGGGTGAAAAGGATGCAGCAAGAAAGCGAAGCGGGCGCCACTGGCGTCCGTTTCCTTTCAGGTCGGGCGTCAATCGTCGAATCGTTCGAGATTGTGGGCCAGGGACGCCGCCGACAGCGTGCCGAGATGGGTGTTTACCTGCCTGCCGCTGCGGTCGTAGAAAAGCGTCGTCGGCAGGGTCCGGTTGCCGGTTGCGCGCCCGATTCTGGCGCCAGTGTCGGTCAATACGTGGTCAAGCGACAGCTCGTGCCGGGACAGGAAATCCTGAATGGTTTCGGGTTGTTCGCCCTGATTGACGAAGATGAAGGCGACATCCGGGTTTTCCTGCTGGGCTTTCTCGAGGACGGGCATTTCGCGAACGCAGGGCGGGCACCAGCTGGCCCAGAGGTTGACAACCACCGGTCTGCCGTCGGCAAGCTGCGGCAGCGTGGTCGTGCGGCTGTCGAGTGCGGTCAGCGTGGTGTCCGGAATGCCCGGTGCCGGCGGCTGGATAACGCCGGTGATCAGCGCTCCCGCGACCCAGGTCACAAGGCCCGCGGCGACTGCGCCGCTCAGGGCGCGGCGAACGGCCGGCCGGCGCCACAGCTGCCAGAGCAGCACAAGCAGCGCGCCGATGATGCCGAAGAGCGGATCGAATCCACCGTCGCGGATATCGATGATGCCGATGAGGTCGCTGCGGTACTGTTCCCAGTAGGTGAACACGAACGCCACGCGCGCCGACACGATGCCCGCGAAGAGCACGTTGAACACCGGATCGGTTACCGATGCCTCCTTTTTTCGGCCCGCAACCGCGGCGACGAGCAACGCGACAATGCCGGCGGCCAGAAAGAGCGCCCGGCCCATTGGAAGCGCCAGAGGTCCGATATCGAGGGTTGCCATTCAAGTCTCCTTCAGGGCTTCGTTGCCGGGTTCAAACCCCTGAGATGCTGGCAGCGGCAGGGAGTCACGCAGCTACGGGTTTCCGTCAGTCTGCCTTTTTCGGGGTTTGGCGAAACGGATTGATCAGCAGCCGGGGCAGGGATTGCTCGGCTTTTGATCGGAAGTGCTCCAGCCCGATCGGCATGCTGCGCTCGTCGTCCCGCGGCGCGGGCGTGTAGCTGCCGAAGATCCGGTCCCACGCCGACAGGTGAAAGCCGTAGTTGCTGTCGGTCTCCGGCCGCCAGGTGGAGTGGTGGATACGGTGCATGGAGGGAGTGACGATCAGCCAGCGCAGGCGTCGGTCCAGCGTCGGCGCGAAGCGAAAGTCAGCGTGGGTGAACAGCGCGCCCGCCGACAGCAGAACCTCGAAGACCAGCACCGCGGCGGGGTGCGGGGCCAGCAGCCAGACCAGGCCCAGCTTGATGCCCATCGATAGCGCGGTTTCGAAGGGATGAAAGCGTACCCCGGTAGTCACGTCGAAAGCCGTGTCGGCGTGATGCACGCGGTGCATGCGCCACAGAAAGGGCACGATGTGGAGCAGTCGGTGCTGCCAGTAGATCGCCAGGTCGAACAGCAGCACCGCGGTGGCGATCTCCAGCCACCTCGGCCAGGCCAGCCAGCCATACAGGCCGCCGCCGTGAACCTGCACCGCCAGAGCGACCGCCAGCAGCGGAAAGGCCAGGCGGAGCAGCAGGGTGCCCAGCACGACCAGGCCGGCGTTGGTCAGTTGTCTGGGTGACCACTGACCGTCGCCGCGCGCCGGCCACAGGCGCTGGAAGATCAGCAGCAGGGCCAGCGTGCCGAGGAAGATGGTCAGGCGAATGAGGGGTTCGTGTTGCATTTGTCAGGATTTCAGCGGACCGGCCTTTCCAGGGTTTCTGCAAGCGTTGCCAGCAGCGCTTGTTGAGACGGCAGCGGGTCACGCAGGTTCCGCAGCTCCTGGGTCAATGGCCATATGTCCGCCCGGGTGTCCAGATCGGTCAGCATCGGCAGCTCCAGCCATTCGCCATCATCACCAATGGACTCCCGAAACGCCCGCAGCGTATCCGGACGGCTGTAGACAACGCGTGTCCACTTCTTCAGCGGCGGTACATGGTTGGCGCCAAACGTCCAGAAGCCGCCGTCACGGGCCGGTCCCAGCACCCTGGCGGCAGTTTCCCGGCGCAGCCACTCGGCAGCGCGGTGCAGCACGGCGGGTTCGAGCTGCGGGGCGTCGGCGCCCAGCAGCAGGCCGCCACCGTGTCGCCGGACAAGCTGGTCGAGGACGCGATGCATGCGCGCGCCCAGGCTGCCGCCTCCCTGCGCCAGCAGCGGCAGATCTGGCCAGCGAGCCCCGGATTGCTCCACGGCCTCGGCGCTGGCCCAGTAGACCGGGCCGCTCTCCGACCGCCGCGCGGCCTGGGCAACGGCGGTGGCACACTGCAGATACAGTCGGGTTGCCGACTTGTCTCCGATCGTGGCGGCCAGGCGGGTCTTGAGCGGTGTCAGCCCGGGAGTCTTGACGAAGATTGCTATGGCGGTCATGAAAGCCCGGTGGTGTCGCTGGCGCGCGCGCTTCGAATCAGGCGGCGGGCCGCGATCTGGTGCTGCCAGGTCAGGCGCAGCCAGCCATGCGCGCCGTAGCGCCGGGCGCTGGTGGCCACGCGCAGCCCCATGGGCCGGACCGGCACGCCGGCGCTGCGGGCACGCACAATCAGGTCGAGATCTTCGCCGCGTTCCAGGTCTTCGCGAAAACCACCCAGGTCCTGCAATCGCCCGCCTGGCATGCACAGGCTCTGGTCGCCATAGGGCAAGCCGAAAAAACGCGAGCGCAGATTGGCGCCGAGGGCGTTGAGCCTCGTGAGCCTCGGCCCGTCGGGCAGGAACCGCAGCCAGCCGTAGCCGATGGCATCGTGCGCGTGCCTGGCAAAAGCCACGGCGCGATCCAGGGCGGTGGGCGCGATCACGCTGTCGGCGTGTACGAACCACAGCCAGTCTGCGCTGGCCGCCCGGGCGCCCGCATTGAGCTGCCGCGCGCGGCCGGCGGGGCCGACAACCGCGATCGCGGCGCGTGGCCAGCGTTGCTTTGTGGAGGTGGCCGCGCTGATGATCAATTCGCAGCTTGGCGGTCGCGCTTCCAGTGCGTGGTGTAATTGTGGATCAAGCCGGTCCCGCGGTCCGACCGGAACAACGAGGCTGAGCAGGTAGCCGGGCATGTCTCAGCGGTGCAGCTCGCCCTCGCGCTCGGGTTGGTAGACGACCTGCTCGACGCGCACGTGCATGCTGCCGCCGCCGGGGCGCGGCCAGTCGATGCCCTTGCCTTCCTGCATGCCCAGCAGGGCGCTGCCCACGGGTGCCATCACCGAAATCTGTTGTTCGGAATCGGTCAGCGAGGCGGGGTAAACCAGGGTTTTGGTATATTCATGTCCGTCGACGGACAGGCGCACCCTGGAGTTCATGGTCACGACATCAGCCGGTATCTCCCCCGGCTCGGTCAACACGCCGCGGGCCAGCTCGGACTCGAGCTCGGCCATTCCGGAGAAGGCGTTGTTCGGCAGATCATCGAGCAATTGCTCGAGCCGGTGAAGATCCATCGATGAGATGGTGATGGGAGGTCTGGTGCTCATGGTTACATCCTGCAGCGTCCGTATGTGCAAAAAGCCGGCAGCGTCCGCATGACGGCTGCCGGCCCTTTGCATTCGAAAATCTTGCCCCGTGGGTACAACAGTGTACTCCTTTCCGGCCCGATTGTGCCAAAGCGACTCAAACACTGCGCGACCAGCATGGGGCGGCTGTAGCCGGTGCGGCGCGTTCCCGGAGGGTTGGCGCTGTGAGAAATAGAGGGTGTCAGGACTTGTCGGCGGGTTTTTTCCCGAGCGATACTCGCTCGATCCCGGCCAGGTCGCGCCGGGAGGCCACCTGCGCGAATCCGGCCGCCTCCAGCAGGGCGCGAACCGCGGCCGCCTGGTCGTGGCCGTGTTCGATCAGTAGCCAGCCGTCACTCGTCAGTCTTTCGAAGCTCGCGGGCAGGAGTCGACGGATGACAGCGAGGCCATCCGGCCCGGCGGCCAGCGCTGCGTGCGGCTCGAAGCGCAGGTCGCCGCTGGCAAGGTGGGGGTCGGCCGCGCCCACATAGGGCGGATTGGAGACAATCAGCTCGAAGCGGTGATCAGGCAGTGGCTCGAGCAGGTTGCCGTGGAAAAGCGCGACTTGATCCAGGCGCAGACGATCGCGATTGATCGCGGCCACGGCCAGTGCGTCGCCCGACTGGTCGACGGCCGCGATACGCCACTGCGGTCGTTCTGCAGCCAGGGTCAGGGCAATGCATCCGGAGCCGGTACCGACATCGCAGATGCGGGCGCATTCGGGCAGCTCGAGCGACAGCGCCAGCTCGATCAATAGTTCGGTTTCGGGGCGTGGAATCAGCACGCGTTCGTCAACATGGAAATCGCGGCCGTAAAACTCCCGTTGGCCGCATAGCTGTGCGATCGGCCGGCCTTGCACACGTTGTTCTACCAGGTGCTCGAGGCGTGCCGCCGACGCCGCGTCGATCGGGTCGTCGTCATGGGCATACAGCCAGCTGCGATCGCAGTCCAGCGCATGGCAGGCCAGCAGGTCCGCCTCGAGGCGGCTGTCAAGGCGCTTGCGCGCCCGGACAAGCGCTGTTGCGACGGAAAGCGCGGATTCGTGATCATCGTTCGTGGTCGAGTGCATCAGACAGTGTGCCCAGCTTCGTGACGAACCCCCCAAAGCTTGATTATGCCGCCTTGTGAAGCGCCGGTGACCGCGGCATGATGAATGTTGCCGCACCTCGAGTTATTTGTTTTGCGGGGGGGCGCTTCAATTGCCGTGTTATCCGGGCACGTTCCCGATGGACCTGATGCGAAGAACGATGACATCAGATAATCGACCTCGAACGAGGGCGGCCTGGCTGCCGCTGTTGCTGTTGGTTGCCAGCCTGCCCGCCGCTGCGGCACAGCTTAACATGCATCGTTACGATACCCGCGACGGCATTCCGCAAAGCCAGGTCAGCAGCGTGCACCAGGATGCCGAAGGCTATCTCTGGGTCGGTACTTACGGTGGCCTGACGCGATACAACGGCGATCGTTTCACTGTCTTTGGCGCTGACAGCGGTCTGCCGAGCAGCTTTGTTGCGGTTGTGGACTCCGGCCCGGACGGCACTGTCTGGGCAGGCACGGCTCAGGGATTGTGCAGAAAAGAGGCCGCTGATTTTGTCTGCATCAGCCCGCCGGGCATGGATCAGCTCCTGGTCAATGATGTCCTGATCGGTCGCGATCAGGTGCTGGTCGCTGCCGACGAAGGGGTGTTTCGTTATGCCGGTGATCGGCTGGAGCCGGTGAGCCAATGGAATGAAAGACCCGGCTCGAGGGTGATTCATGCGCTGGCCTTCGATGATCGCGGGCGGGCGTGGCTGGCGGCCCAGAGCGGCCTTTTCCGGCTTGAGCCCGACCAGACCGTGGCGGTTTCTCTGCCGACCGATGACCCCGCAGTACATAGCCTGGAGTTCCACGGGGGTCAGCTCTGGGCCGGAGCGGGCGGGCGGCTTTTTGCCGTCGACCCCGCGTCCGCAACGGTCACGGAACATGAGCTGCCGCTGCCGCCGGGGACGCGCATCAACGACATCGATTTCGATGCTGAGCAACGGCTGTGGCTGGCGAGTGCGGAAGGGCTGGTCAGGGGGTTTCCCGGTGAGCTGGAGCATCTGGGCACGCGCGAGGGTCTGCCCAACAAGCGCTTGCTGGCCGTCACCCACGATCGCGAGGGGCTGGTCTGGCTGGCGACCGATCAGGGGCTGGTCAAGGTTCTGCCCGGCCCGTTCGAAGGCTACTCGGCCCAAACCGGTTTGCTGTCGTCGTTCGTTCGCACCATCAATGAAGACGATCAGCAGCGTCTGTGGCTGGGCACGCACGAAGGGCTGCAGATCGTGCCGCGCCGCGACGGGCACCGCGATTTCGAGGCGTCCACCGTGTTGCGGCGCGAGGACGGCTTGCCCGACAACCGGGTCTACAGCATTGCCTTCGAACCACCCGATGTGGCCTGGATTGCCACCGGCCAGGGGGTGGCGCGCTGGCGGCCGGGGCAGGGTGTGACCGAAGTGATCGACAGCACCAGCGGTTTGCCGTCTCAGGAGGTCCATGCCCTATTGACCGATCATCGTGACAGGCTGTGGATCAGCAGCACTCGTGGCACGCGTTATCGTGATCGTGGCGCGCTGCGCACGCCCGATGAGTCTGTTCTGGCCGATGCGTTCGCCTTTCGGATCCGCGAAGACGATGCCGGACGCCTCTGGTTTGCGACATTGCGCAGCGGCCTGCTGGTGCTCGACCCGGAAGAAGGCCTTCAACAATATCGCGCTGCAGAGGGCCTGACTGACCAGATATTGTGGGATCTGGCGCCGTCGGCGGACGGCTCGATGTGGGTCGGCAGCAACGGCGACGGCATTTTCCGGGTCTGGCCCGATGGCCGCATTGCACAATTCACCCGTGACGATGGGTTGGCCGACAATTCGGCCTGGCAGGTGCTGGAAGATGATCACGGCCGCGTCTGGGCCTATACCAATCGCGGCCTGTCGCGGATGGAGGACGGTAGGGTTGTCAACTACACCCGGCGCGATGGGCTTTTGCACCTGGAGGGCGGTGCCACCGGTGCGCTTCAGAGCAGCGACGGCTTGCTGTGGTTTGCCTCGGCCGACGGTCTGATGCGCTACGCCGCAGAACGGGAGTATCGCAATACCCTACCGCCGCCGGTCGTCATCGAATCGGTCCGTCTCGACGGGCGGGCCGTGAATGCCGGTGATCGGCTGCCGTTTCGTTCCGGCAGCCTGGTTCTGCGTTTTGCCGGCCTGAGCTTTCAGGACGAAACTGCCGTGCGCTTCAAATATCGGCTCCGTGGCGCCACCAGGCGCTGGTCGAGCCCTGCTGCCAGCCGGCAGGTGACCTATGCCAACCTGGGCCACGGTGACTACGTTTTCGAGGTCAAGGCTGCCAACCCGGACGGCGTCTGGAGTCCGGAGCCGGTGCGCTTTGCTTTCCAGGTCATCACCCCTTTCTGGGCCAACCCCTGGTTCATTACCGCTGCTGCCCTGGGCTTGTTTGCGCTTTTGTGGTTTGCGGTGCACCTGCGCCTGCGCCACATCAAGGCGACGCGCCGACGCCTGCAGCGTATCGTGCGCCAGCGCACCTCGGAGCTCAGCGAGGCCAATCAGCGGCTGCGCCATACCGCGCGCACCGATCAGCTTACCGGTCTGCCCAACCGACGCTATCTGGCCGAGCGCATCGGTGAGGACCTCGCGCGCTGCCGGCGCGCTCACGCCGACGGGATGTCGACCAGCAGCGACCTCGCGTTTCTGATGATCGACCTCGACGACTTCAAGCGCATCAACGATGAGTTCGGGCACGATGTCGGCGACAACATGCTGGTGGCGTTCAGCCGGGTAGTGTCGGATCGGCTGCGCAAAAGCGACTACATGATTCGCTGGGGCGGCGAGGAGTTCATGGTCGTCGCCTGCCAGACCGAAGCCGAAAACGCCGGCCAGATCGCGGAACGCATCATGACTGCCGTGCGTGCGGCGGACTTTTCGATCGATGAAGGCGGTGAGCCGATCGCCGTGACCTGTTCGGTAGGCATAGCCTGCTATCCCTTTGGTGAATCGGTCGACGCGCTCGACTGGGAGCAGGTCGTGAAGCTGGCTGATGTCGCCGTCTATCAGGCCAAGGCTGCCGGCCGGGACTGCTGGGTGCAACTCATGCCCGGCGAGCGGTTCTCAGCGAGCGACCACGCCGACTTCATTCAGGCCGCCAAGACCGATACCGAGGCCTTGATAGAGCAGGGCGCGCTGCGCCGCCGACAGGGAAGTTGATCGAAGACAGCAGGGAAAAGCGGCCAGAGGTCGCCAGGGTGGAACCGGAGCGTCAGCGCAGCTCGCTGGCCACAGGCCAGCCATCTAACCGCCGCGCGAAGCGCGAGAGGCGGTTCGTTGGCAAGAGTGGATCGGAAGCGAGTCGGGTGAAGCGGGAAGGTGGTGGCCAGGGACGGAATCGAACCGCCGACACGGGGATTTTCAATCCCCTGCTCTACCGACTGAGCTACCTGGCCCTGTTTGCTGCCTTCCGGCTCATGGCCGGCAAGCCGCACATTAAACCCCTTTTGGCTGCCGAAGTCAACCGCGATCGCACGGCACTTTTTTCCGGGCTTGCCGTCCATAACCAGTGAACTTCGACTGAAAAGGTGTAGCAATGCGCACGATCATGCTCATTTTGATGCCTGTCATGATCGCGGCGTGCGCCGTATCCGGTGAGTCACGCGATCAGTTCAACGAGCTGGCCCTCTACGAGCGTCACGCCGGCGCCAGCCAGAGCTGGGTGCGATACACCAACATTCGCAACTGGTGGGCCGTGGGCCCGCACGCGGTCGTGTTCGAAATGGATCGCTCGCGTCACTATCTGGTGCGGCTCATCGGGGCCTGCGATCTGAATCTCGATACCGCGATCTCGATGCGCCTGATCAATTCGCGCCGCAACGTGCTCAGCGAGTTCGACCGCGTCGATATCCGCGGCCAGACCTGTCAGGTTCAGTCGGTTCGTCGCCTGGACCTTGACGCCGTGGAGGCCGAGCTGGCAGAGCAGAACCAATCGCTGCCGGAGGGGCAGGGCAGCCCCGCGGCGGAAGTCGACGATCAGTCCTCGGGTGGGGTGTAGCCTTCGGCCTGATCGACCTCGCCGCCGAACAGGAACGCTTCGGCCTGCGCCTCGAGATACCGACGGTGCTCAGGGTCGATCGGGCTCAGGCGCTTTTCGTTGATCAGCATGGTCTGGTGGTCGAGCCACTTCTGCCAGGCTTGTTTCGAGATGTTTTCGTGGATTCGCTGCCCGAGTTCGCCGGGAAGTGGCGGGCGGGGCAGGCCTTCGGCTTCGCGTTCGAGGTACTGACAGTGGATTTTGCGCTCGCTCATCTGAAGTGATCTCCTGAAGATGGGGTTCAATGATACGTCTCTGGCCGGGTGCGGGGGTGCCGGTTCAGCGTTGGCGGAAAAGCCGTTCGATCATCCGCCGTATCGGTTGTGGCAGGCCGCGGCGCAGGGCCTGGGCCGGTGTCAGCCAGCAGCTGTCAGGGTCTTCGCTCACCTGAAGGTCGCTCGGGACGCGAACCCGCTGGAAATGAATATCGAGCGTGAAGTGCGTGAACTGATGAACGACGGCTTCCGGTGGCTCGGCGGCGCAGCTGACGCGCGCAGGCTGGATGTCGCCATGCTCCGGCAGCGTCCACAGCCCGCCCCAGATTCCGGCAGGCGGGCGCCGCTGCAGCAGGAGTTCGCCGCGGTCGTTTTCGATGATCATCAGGGTTGTCGTGCGCCGGGGCCGAGGCTTGCGGGGCTTCTTTCCGGGCAGTTCTTCGATGCGCCCGGTCAGCCGGGCGACGCAGTCGGCGGCGACCGGGCATTGCCGGCAATCCGGGTGCCGCGGGCTGCAGATCATCGCGCCCAGATCCATGATCGCCTGGGTGTAGTCAGCGGCGCGATTGTCGGGCGTACAGTCTTCGGCGCGGGCCCATAGCGCCCGCTCTACCGCGGCTCGTCCGGGCCAGCCCGCAATGCCGGCATGCCTTGCCAGCACGCGCTTGACGTTGCCATCGAGGATGGTGGCGGGCCGGTCATGCGCCTGGGCGACGATGGCGTTGGCGGTCGATCTGCCGATGCCCGGCAGGGCGTCGAGCGCATCGGCATCGGCAGGCAGCTCGCCGTCGTGGTTTTCGAGACAGGCAAGGGCGGCCGCGTGCAGATTGCGGGCCCGGGCGTAGTAGCCCAGGCCCGACCAGAGCGCCAGCACCTCGTCGATAGGAGCACGCGCCAGCGTCTCCAGGTCGGGGAAGGCGGTCATGAAGCGCTCGAAGTAGGGAATGACCGTGCGCACCTGCGTTTGCTGCAGCATGATCTCGGCTACCCAGACCCGATAGGGCGTGCGGTTCTTCTGCCAGGGAAGGTCTTGGCGACCATGAGCTTGCCACCAGGCCAGCAGGCGTTCGGCGAAGGCGGCTTGAGGCACCGCGGAAGGCACGGAGGTTTCAGGTGGCGTCGGCATTGGTTCGAGGCCCGCGTGGGTCGCGGCTACATCCGCGGCGGACGAGACAGGGGCTTGGGACACGCATCAGCCAGGCGTGATCACCGCTCAACGACCGTCGGTCGGGATGTGGTCCCGATTCAGGCTTCGACCGGCAGGATCGCATGCACGAAGGTGCCGGCGTCGAAGGGGCGCAGGTCGGCGACCGATTCACCCACGCCGATGAAACGAATGGGAATTTCCATTTCCTCGGCAATGGCAAACAGCACGCCGCCGCGGGCGGTGCCGTCAAGTTTGGTCACCGCAATGCCGGTCAGCTGCGCGGCCTCGTTGAACTGGCGCGCCTGTGCCAGCGCGTTCTGGCCGGTGCCGGCGTCGACCACCAGCATGGTTTCGTGCGGCGCCTCCGGGTCGATCTTCTTCATCACGCGGATGATCTTGGACAGCTCGGCCATCAGGTTGTCCTGGGTATGCAGCCGCCCGGCGGTGTCGGCAATCAGCACATCCACCTCGCGCGCGCGCGCTGAATGCAGCGCATCGTAGATCACCGCGGCGGTGTCGGCGCCGGTTGCCTGCGCCACGACCGGCACGTCGTTGCGTTCGCCCCAGGCCTGCAGCTGCTCGACTGCGGCGGCGCGGAAAGTATCGCCCGCGGCCAGCATGACCTTCTTGCCTTCGTCGAGGTAGCGTCGCGCCAGCTTCCCGATAGTGGTTGTCTTGCCCACGCCGTTGACGCCGACCATCAGGATGACGAAGGGCTTGTGCTCCTCGCCGATGGCGAGGAAGTCCTCGCAGGGCTCGATCAGGTCGTAGAGCTCGGCTTGAACGGCCGGCAGCACCTGAGCGGGTTCGCTGATCACGCCCTGGCGCACGCCGTCGCGCAGCCGGTCGACGATGCGAGTGGTTGCGGCAACGCCGACGTCGGCGGTCAGCAGCGTGGTTTCGATCTCTTCGATGAGGTCTTCGTCGATTCGCTCGGCCGAGCCGATCAGGCCAAACAGGCTGCCGAGGCTGGATCGGGTTCGCTCGAGACGCTTTTCGAGCGGATCGGCATCGGACTGTTCGGCCGGGCGGACCTGCGTGGTTTCCACGCCCTTGCCGGATTTCTTGCGCTTGAAGATGGAAAACATCGGAATTGGTTCAAAGGTTTACGTTTTAATTGCCGTGACGATTCTCGCGCAGGCTGTGGTGGCATCTGCGGCGAATGAGCCGAACACCCCGAACACGGGTGGCGGAAGTGTCGGCGGATTGCAACTGAACGGTCGGCTCGCTCGTCAACCCGGTATGCTATCACCCCCATGACAGGCAGGATCAGGATTATCGGCGGCCAGTGGCGTGGCCGGAAGCTGGAGGTTCCGAACCGCCCGGGCCTGCGCCCGACCGGCGACCGCGCGCGCGAAACCCTGTTCAACTGGCTGCAGGCAAGCGTGCCGGGGGCCCGTTGTCTGGACCTGTTTGCCGGCACCGGCGCGCTGGGGCTGGAGGCGCTTTCCCGGGGCGCGGCGCTGGCGGTTCTGGTGGAGCGCGATCGGCGCCTGGTCGCAGCGCTGCACAAGGTCGCCGAAACCTGGCCGGGCGGCGAGCGTATGGAGGTGGTCGGCGGCGATGTGCGGCGCTGGCTGCAAACCGATCATCGCTCCTTTGATCTGGTTTTCATCGACCCGCCGTTTGCTGATGGTCTGCAGAAAGAGCTTCTCGGGTGCCTTGTCGATGACGGGCATCTGGCGCCGGAGGCGCTGGTTTACCTCGAGCAGGATGCTCGTCTGCCGGAGCCGGAGCCGTGCGAACGCTACGAGATGCGGCGGAGCAAGGTTCTGGGCGAGGTCCGGATGACGCTGCTCGCAAGGCGCTGAACCCAATCGGCAGGTGGCGTGTCGCGGCGTCCGGGCGGATTTCTGACCGGGCGTTATAATGCGCGTTGATTTTTTCCGAGACGCCTGTGATGTCCCAGCCCGATTATGGCCTTGCCGTCTATCCCGGCACCTTCGATCCCATGACCCACGGGCATACCGATCTGATCGCGCGTGCTTCGCACATGTATCGTCGCATTATCGTGGCGATTGCCGAAAGTCCGCACAAGCAGCCGTCTTTTCCGCTCGACGATCGCATCGGGCTGGCGCGACAAGTGCTCGCCGAGGAGGGATTGGACAACGTTGACGTGGTTGGCTTCAACAACCTGCTGGCGCATTTTGTCCAAGAGCATGGGGCGGGGGTGATCCTGCGTGGTTTGCGCGCGGTATCGGACTTCGAGTACGAGTTTCAGCTCGCCTCGATGAATCGCCACCTGATTGAAGATGTGGAAACCGTGTTTCTGACGCCGGCGGAAAAGTACAGCTTCATTTCCTCATCGTTGGTCAAGGAAATTGCGCGGCTGCAGGGCGATGTCGGTCGTTTCGTCAACCCGCGTGTTTCTGCCGCGCTGCGCGAGCACTACTCCTGAAAGCGCGACCCGGCCGCCAAGTGGCGGCCGGGGCGAAGTGGATCAGAAGCGCAGGTCCACCCGCGTGTAGATATAGCGGCCGTTGAAACCAAACGGCGAGAAGCCCGAGTACGGGAAGATGAGATCGAAAGTGCCAGCCGAGCGGCCGGTGCTTTCGAGGATCTCTCTGGACGTGTCGGGATAGACGTCGAAGACGTTGTTGGCACCAAGCGACAGCGACATGGCATCGTTGGCCTGGTAGCTGACCTCGAGGTCGGTGATCCACTTGGCCGGCAGTTTCTGATCGTTGGCCTTGTCTGTACCGGCGTCGACCGTATCGCCGAAGCGGGTGGTCATCAGGTTGACCGTGAAGGCGTTGTAGTACCAGGTGCCACCGATATTGAACTTGGTCTTGGGGGCGCCTTCCTCGAAGCGCTTGCGTTCACGACGGGAGAACAGGTTGTCTTCGGTGACGCCGACCTGCGCCAGCTCTTCCGGCGGATCGATGACGCTGGTGACCTCGTTGTCGGTGTAGTTGAAACCGCCGGCCAGGTTCAGTCGGCCCCATTCGTTGAGCTCCAGATCATAGCTGCCGACCAGGTCGACGCCGCGCGTCTTGCTGTCGATGCCATTGAGGAAAAAGCGCGCGCGATTGGCACCGGTGCCTTCCAGCAGCCGCTCGATGCCCGGCCCCGAGAGGTTTTCCGAAAGCACGATGCGATCATCGATCTTGATGTGGAAGAAATCCGCCGTGAGGTTGAGCCCCGGCATCGGGGTGAACACGAACCCGGCGGAGAACGAAACGCTTTCCTCTTCCTGCAGGCCGGGCGAGCCCAGTGCCTGGGCGACCTGGCTATCGGGACGGAAGGTGCCGGTTTCAGTGGGCACTGAGTCGACGAATACCGTGGCCACCGAGGTAAAGGTCTGCTGCGCGAGTGAAGGTGCGCGGAAGCCGGTGGAGCCCGAGGCGCGGATCGCGACCGAGTCGTTGATGCGGTAGCGCCCGGCCAGCTTGCCGTTGAGGGTCGAACCGAAATCGGAATAGTCCTCGAAGCGCAGGGCCGCAGTCATGTTGAAGTCAGTCGTGAGGTCGGCGTCGGCTTCAGCATAGATGCTGGCGCTGTCGCGGCTCTGGCTGATGGCCGATTCCGGCGTGAAACCCGGGAAAACCTGACTGCCAGCAGCGCCGGGGAACGGACCGTCAATGTAGCTGGCTCTCTCACCGGCCTCGATCTCGTAGCCTTCGTCGCGGTATTCAACGCCTGTGGCGATGTTGACCGGCGTGTTGCCGAACTGGAACAGGCGCGAGGCGTCGGCATTGAATACCAGCTGGTCGTTTTTCAGGCTGCCGGCGAAAAACGTCGTCGGGCTGGTGGGCCCGAGCGAGGCATTGAGGGTGTTGTCGACGCCGAATTCGAGGTCGTTTTCACCATAGGTCAGGGAAAAGTCCAGGAACCAGTCGGAAAGGTCACCGCGAACGCCGATGGCCGCGCTCTTGTCGCGGGTGTCGGTGGTGATCAGGGGCAGAAAGCCCTCCGGATAGATCTCGGGAACGTTGCGAGCGTCGAGTGCGCGTCGATAGAAACCGCCGGCATCCCCTTCGCGATCAGCGTAGCTGCCAAAGGAGTACAGCTCGAAGCCGCCGTTGCCCAGCGGCAGTCCGGCGTTGTAGAACAGCGAGAGTTCCTCGACGTTGGGGTCACCGAAACGATGATTGATGCGGTTGAACGTCAGCTCGCGCGGATCCAGGCTGCCGTCGTCCAGACGCGGGAACTGCTCACGCGGATCGAAGCCGGCGCGGTTGGTCGGGTTGCTGCTGCGGAACTGGCCCGAGGCATGGAAAAAGCCCTCGCTGCCCAGGGCAAAACCGCCGTCGGCGCGCAGGGTCACGGTCTCGCCGTCGTTGGCGGTTCGATCCTTGCCTTTTTCTATCTTCAGCTCCTCAAGCGGGCTGATGGCCACGTTTGCCACCCGCGGCACGCCGTCGACGCTGGTGTGGTTCTGGCCGTAGATTGCCGACACACCGAAGCCGCCCGGCTGGTCCCTGAGCACGATGTTGATCACACCGGCAATGGCGTCCGAGCCGTACTGTGCCGCGGCGCCGTCGCGCAGCACTTCGATGCGTTCGATTGCGTTGGGCGGGATGAGGTTGAAGTCCACCGCGGTCGAGCCGCGGCCCACCGAGCCGTTGAGGTTCACCAACGCCGAGGTGTGACGTCGCTTGCCGTTGACCAGCACCAGCGTCTGGTCGGGAGCCAGGCCCCTGAGCTGGGCCGGGCGCACCTGGTCGGTGCCATCGGTGATTGAAGAGCGCGGAAAGTTGAAGCTGGGCAGCAGCCGCGACATGATCTCGGCCGTTTCGGTCATGCCGGTGGAGATGATCTCGTCGGCCGAGATGGTGTCGATGGGCACGTTGCTGTCGGCGGCGGTACGACCGCGGCGGCGCGTGCCCGTCACGGCGATGCGGTCGGTGGTGTCGGCGTTCTCTGCAGCGCGTTCGTCTGTATCAGCGCTGTCCTGCGCGGCAGCCGGAAAGGCGATCATGGCCAGGCCAATCGCCAGACCCATGGCCAGGCCAACCGTCTGGCCGCTGGTGCTGACCATACGCCAGCGTCTTGAGCGCTCGCAGTGATTTTGACGATGTACTTCTTGCATGTCTTCCCCTCCTCTTGTTGGGTGCGCCTGTGGCCGGAGTGACGCGCAGGCGCTGGCGGTCTGAAAACTGGCAGGTGGTTGTCACTATCCCGCCGGCGTTAAATAAATGCAAGCAGTTCGTTAACTAGAGGTCTTGCGGCTGCGTGCTATATTCCGGGCCTGAACAGTGAATTCGAACCGACAGATGGAGCGAGTGATGCGCCCAGTGATGAACCAAGCCTTCCGCGCAACCCTGACCTGCCTGCTGCTGGTGGCCTTCTCCGCCGCGGCGGCCGCCGGCCCCGGCCGGGCCGCGATTTCGAGCGCGCACGAACTGGCCACGAATGCCGGCGTGGAAATCATGGAAAAAGGCGGCAACGCCTTTGATGCGGCGGTGGCCGTGTCGGCCGCGCTGGCCGTGGTCGAGCCGGAGTCGTCCGGCATCGGCGGCGGCGGCTTCTGGCTGCTGCACCGCGTTGCCGATGGGCATTCGGTGATGGTCGACGGGCGTGAGACCGCGCCCGCTGCTGCCACCGCCGACATGTACGTGAATGATCAGGGTGAAGTCGATCGCGATCGCGCCATCAACGGCGCGCTGGCCGGCGGCATTCCCGGGGCGCCGGCGGCCTGGGTGCATATCGCTGAAGCCTACGGCAGTCTGGAGCTGTCAGAGTTGCTCGCGCCGGCCATCCGCCTGGCCGAAGAGGGCTTTCCGGTAGATGCCAAGTATCACTCCCTGATTGGTTACCGTGCCGAGGTGATGCAGCGCTGGCCCGAGACGGCCGCCATATTCATGCCCGATGGCGATGTACCCGCTGTTGGCGACATCATTCGCAATCCGGATCTGGGCAAAACCCTGCGCGCCCTGGCTGAACACGGCAAAGAGGGTTTCTACAGTGGCGAGGTGGCAGCAAAGCTGGTCGAAGGGGTGCAGGCCACCGGGGGCATCTGGACCCTGGCAGATTTTGCCGATTATGAGGTTGTCGAACGCGAGCCGGTGCGCAGCAGCTATCGCGGCTATCAGCTGATCACCGCCACGCCGCCATCTTCGGGCGGTATCGCCATTGGCCAGATGCTCAAGCTGGTCGAGCCCTTCGACCTGGCCGGCATGCAGCAGGCCGAGCGCGTGCACGTGCTGGCCGAAGCCATGCGCCGCGCCTATCGCGACCGCGCGCTCTACCTTGGTGACCCGGATTTTGTCGACATTCCCGCCGACATGCTCTTGAGCGATGATTATGCCGCCGGCCTGCGCACCACGCTGCGCCTGGATCGGGCCACACCCTCGTCGATGCTGGCCGCCGATCCCGACCGGCTGGGCAAGGAAAGCACCGATACCACGCATTTCTCGCTGATCGACTCGGAAGGCAACATGGTTTCGGCCACGCTGACGGTCAACCTGCCGTTTGGCGCAGCCTACGTGCCGCCGGGCACGGGCGTGCTGGTCAACAACGAAATGGACGACTTTTCCGCCAAGCCGGGCGAGCCCAACGCCTACGGCCTGATCGGTTTTGCCGCCAACGCCATCGAGCCGGGCAAGCGCATGCTCTCGTCGATGACCCCGACCATTGTCATCGGCGACGACCGCACCGCCGTGCTCGGCACGCCGGGCGGCTCGCGCATCATCACCATGGTGCTGCTGGGCGTTCTCGATTTCATTGACGGTAACGGCCCGGAAAGCTGGGTGTCGCTGCCCCGCTTCCACCACCAGTATCTGCCTGATGAAATCTCGATCGAACCCGATGCACTGACTGCCGCGCAGATCAAGCTCCTGGAAGAAAAGGGCCACACCGTGACCGTACGTGATCGCACCTGGGGCAACATGCACGGCGTGATGTGGAACCGCCAGACCGGCGAACTCGAGGCCGCCCACGATCCACGCTGGGAGTCGGGCGGGGCGGTCGTGATCGACATCGACTGAGGTTCGGGCGTTCGGGTCAATCAACTCTCGCCCCGGACTTGATCCGGGGCCTCCTGCATGCCGATGCCGCTGCCAGGATGGTTTTGGCTCGGAGCCGAGACGACGGCGCATTCGCGGCTTGTAAAGCTGTTTTCAACCTGCCTGAGCCGTGATGGTGGTCACGGACAGCCAGGGCGTTTTCCGCTAAGCTGGCGCTCACGCATCCGGATTGCAGCTTATGGACAGCAATACCGGGGGGACCATGCGCGACGCCGTTCAGGGGAGCGGCGATCGCATCTTCGATGACCGCTTCGAGGATCAATCCAGCGCCGGCCTGGATTTTGCCCGCCGCGTTCTCGAGCGCGCTACCTATGGCGCGCGACCCGAAGACATCGATCATTTTCTCTCGCTGGGCTCCAACGACCAGGCGCGCCTGAACGCCTGGCTGGACGAGCAGCTCGCCTGGCAATCCTTGGACGACAGCGATCTCGATCAGCGCCTGGCGGCCGCTGGCTATCAGACCCTGGATAAATCGACTGCTGAGCTGTGGGCCGATCATGTCCGGGGTAGTGACGATCGGCATCTTCCAGTGGCCGAGACCGAGGCCGCGCGCATCATGCGCGCCGTTTACTCGCGCCGGCAGCTCTACGAGGTGATGACCGAGTTCTGGCACGATCACTTCAGCATCGCCGGCCGGGAGTTCAGTATTGCCCCGGTATTCGCGCAATACGACCGCGATGTCATCCGGCCGCATGCCCTGGGCAGTTTCCGCGAGATGCTCGAGGCAGTGGCGCGCTCGCCGGCCATGCTGATCTACCTGGACAACAAGGACAACCGCGCCGGCGGCTACAACGAAAACTGGGCGCGCGAGCTCATGGAGCTGCACACCCTGGGTTCCGACGCCTATTATCCCGGCGCCGCGCACGGCCAGATCCCGAAAGGTGACGACGAGCTGGCGATCGGCTACAGCGACGCGGATGTCTACGACGTGGCGCGCTGCTTTACCGGCTGGACCATTCGCAACGGCCACTGGGGCATGCCGGACAATCCCCAATACGACACCGGCGAGTTCGTCTTCTACGACAACTGGCACGAGTACGGCAGCAAGTACGTTCTCGGCGACTGGATCGACCCGCTCGGGCAGATGGAAGCCGTGCTGGCCATGAGCTACATGTGCATGCACCGCCAGACGGCCAAGCACCTGTGCACGAAACTTTGCCGACGCTTGATCGACGACGATCCGCCGCCGTCCCTGGTGGAGTCGGCCGCGGCCGTCTGGCACGAGCACTGGCAGGCCGACGACCAGATCGCCCGGGTCGTACGCCATATCCTCAGCTCCGATTTTTTCGTCAACGGCGGTGGCGTCAAGACGCGCCGGCCCTTCGAGCTGATGTGCGCGGCTTTCCGCAAGACCGCAGCCGAGATCGAGCCGCAGCCGACCGGGGGCTGGAGCCCTTACGGTGACCTGCTCTACCGCTTTCGCCAGACCGGGCACGGCTGTTTCCGCTGGCCCTCGCCGGATGGCTACCCCGACACCGCCGATCGCTGGACCTCGGCTTCGGTCATGGGCCAGACCTGGCGCCTGCTCAGCCGCATGCCCGAGCTCGACGATGACAATGACCAGTTTCTGCTGCGCATTCACGAGCAGACCCTGGCCGGACTGCCCGCGTTATCGCAGCGCAGTGCGCAGGGCCTGGTCGATTTCTGGCTGGAACGCCTGATCGGGCGACCCGTGGCGTCGTCGCGTCGGGCCGAGCTGATCGATTTCCTGCGCCAGAATGCCGCTGCCAGCGCGCCGCTGGATATCACCAGCGATCTGCCCGATGGCCGCTGGAACACAGGCGACCTGAGCGAGCATTACACGCCTGCGCGGCTGCGCGCCACCGTGGCCCTGATCATTATGCTGCCGGAGTTCTACCAGCGATGAAACGCCGCGCTTTTCTTCAAGGCTGTTGTGCCGCTGCGCTTGCCGGCGCGGTGCCGCTGAGCACCTTCTGGCGCCCGGCTGTCGCTGGGCAGGGCAGCAGTGACGTGATCGTCTACGTCTTCTTGCGCGGCGGCATGGACGGCCTGCACCTGGTCGTGCCTTACGCTGGCGCCGAACGTAGTCACTACGAGATGCTGCGCTCGAACATGGCCATTCCCGAGTCGGGGCTGCGCCAGATCACGGACAATTGGGCGCTGCACCCGCGCGCCGGCGGCGGACCCGGCGACAGCATCGGCAGCACGCCGAAGTGGCTGCACCGGCTCTGGAACAGCGACAGGCTGGCCATTGTCCAGGGCGCGGGCATGCCCACCCACCTGTCGCGCAGTCATTTCGACGCCCAGGCCTGGATGGACCTGGGCACGCCCGGCAACAAGAGCACGGCCGATGGCTGGCTGACGCGCTACCTGGCCGCCGCCGACGGTCTGCCGGCCGCGGATATCGCGCCCGTTTTCGGTTTCTCCGACACCCGCCCGATGTCGCTGATGGGCTCGACTGCCGCGCTGACCGTGGCCTCGCCCGAGTCGTTCCGGGTCGACGGCTTTCACTGGTCCTGGAACGAGAACAACCCGGACCTGGCTGGTCATCAGGCCGCCCATCGCCGGCTCGATGCCTTGTGGAGCGCCGGCGGCAACAGCCCCCTGTTACAGGCCGGGCGCGATACCGCCGAGGCGCTCGAGCAGATGCGCGCGATGAACTTCGAGGCCTACCAGCCCGACGGCGGAGCGCAGTATCCTGACGGCACGCTTGGCGACCAGCTTCGCAGCCTGGCGCAGCTGATCAAGCAGAACATGGGCATTGTCGCCGCCACCGTCGACTATGGCGGCTGGGACACGCACGCTGGCCAGGGCATGCCTGATCCCGGCAACCCGGATCACTACGACTACTACGGCATTCGCGTCGAGGAGCTTTCGCGGTCGCTCGACGCCTTCTACACCGATCTGGCCTCGTCATCGCAGGGCAATCTGATGAACCGCGTCAACGTGGTCGTGCTCAGCGAGTTCGGCCGCAAGATCCGGCCCAACGCCGCCAGCGGCACCGATCACGGCCACGGCAACGTCATGCTGGCGCTGGGCGGTCGCGTCAACGGTGGCATGCACGGCAGTTTTCCGGGGCTGGATGCCGGCTCGCTGTTCGAAGGCCAGGATCTTGCCACGACCACCGACTATCGGCAGGTGCTGGCCGAGGCACTGGTGCGGCGCATGGGATTGCCGCCCGATCATCTTGACGCCGTTTTTCCGGGTATCGGGGGTTATTCGCCGCCGGGCGTTTTTGTACCCTGAGTGGTCTTTCCGCGGCGTGCCTGCAGGATTTGATGCACGCACCGGCTGAGTTGGTATGCTGATCTGCAGCTAAGACAGAGGTGATTGTGCATGGACAAGAAAACGCTGCTGGTCTTCGGCGCGACAGGCACCCAGGGCTATCCCGTGGTCGAGGCGGCGATCAACGCCGGCTGGGCGGTGCGTGCGGCGACCCGTGATCTGGATCAGGCACAGGAAATGCTGCCCGGAAGCGTCGACAAGGTGCACGCCGACCTGCTCGACAAAGACGATGTTCAGGCCGCAGCCGATGGGGTTGACGCCGTGTTTTTTCACCTGCCGGTGATGCCCGATCTGCCGGAGGCCGAGCGGATCGTTGACCATGTGCTTGCTGCCGCAGCCGATCGAAAGCTTGGGCGGGTGGTGTTTACCACCAGCGGCTATTGCGGTGACGACATGCCGCCGGGGCCCTTCGTTGACGGTCTGCGCCGGCTCTCCGAGCGGATTGTCTCGGCCGATGTGCCGGCGGTGGTTCTGCGCCCGACGCTCTATCTGGGTAACCTGGTGTGGCCACACGTGACCCGCGAGATTCGCGAGTACGGTCGCCTGATCTATCCGCCGCTGGATATCGATCAGCGTCTGAACTGGACTGCGACCGAAGATCAGGGGCGGATCGCAGTGGCTTGTCTGGACGCCGATGTGGTCGGCGAGGTGATTGACGTGGCCAGTCCCGAGGCGGTGTCCGCTCCCGAGCTCTGTCGCCTGCTGGTCGATGTCTACGGTCGCGAAGTGCATTATGCGCCGCTGAGTATCGACGCTTTTGCCGAGTCGATGAGCCACTATACCGGCAGCGCACATGCCGGCGAGCTTCTCGCCGGGCTGTATGCGGGCTATGCCAGTCTCGACGACGGGCCCCGGGTGGATACGGCGGCGCTGGAGCAGCGCCTGAATGTCAAGCTGACGCCCGTCAGCACCTGGGTGCGCGACCGCCTGGGTTACCTGCTTTCGCTCTACGGCTGACCGTCGTCGAGAAAGGCTTCGTAGTCCGGCAGTTCGTCGTCGCCGTCGCCGATGGCGTGGCGGCGGCGCTGCAGCCAGCCATCGCGCATGAAGGTATAAGGGTCGTAGGCGCTTCTGAGGTCTTCGTCGAGCGGCAGCAGAGCGTGGCGCAGCTGGAGCACGTTGAGCCCGATCAGGCCATAGCTGGACTCTTTCAACGTCCAGCGCCAGACGAAATCGGTATAGATGTCGGATCCGCGGCCCAGGCCATCGCGCAGGGTCGACGGCCCGAGAAACGGCAGCATGATGAAACGGCTGTCTTCCCAGCCCCAGACCGCCATGGTCTGACCGAAGTCTTCGTCGAAGCTCTCGATGCCGCTGTCGGTAGCCGGATCAAACAGGCCGGCCAGCCCCACGGTGGTGTTGACCAGAAAGCGCATGAACTCGGTACCGGCATCGGCCGGGCGGCCCTGCAGCAGCAGGTTGATCTGGTCAACCGGAGAGCGGATGTTGGCGAAAAAATTGCGAATGCCGCGCTGCGCCGGCGCCGGCGTGATCTTGCCGTAGCCGACCGCCAGCGGACGCACGATTGCCTGGTCTACTGCCGAGTTGAACTTGAAGACCTCGCGGTTGTAGTGCTCCCAGGGGTCCTGGGGATGGCGCTCGTCCGGTGGCGCCGGCGTGGTCGCGCAGCCGGCCAGCAAGATGACGGCCGCGGCGGCCAGCAGCAGTGAGCGGGTCATTCCTGCGCTCCGGAGTCGGTATTTCCGGCCGCCTGCTCCCACCCCAGCAGCGGGGCAACCCCGGTCAGGCGGGCAATGACCTTCAGTGCCCGCGGCGGGGTGTCAAAATGCAGATCGGCACCGGCCTGCCGGGCCTGCGCTTGCCACTCCAGAAGCAGGGCCAGCGCGCTGGAGTCGGCGCTTTCGACCTTCTCCAGATTGATGCGCGAAGACAGTGGTAGCTGCTTGAAGCGGTCGCGGTAGTGCCGCTCCAGCGCGGGCACTTCCCGGGCGGTCATTTGCCCTTCCAACCACAGTGTCTCGCCGCTGTCAGTCATCGATCTCCACCTCGTACTGCCCGCTTTGCAGGCGCTCGAGCATGTCGTCAAAGCTGGTCTCGCGAATCTCCTGATCGATCTGCGAGCGGAAGGTGGCCACGTAGGAAATGCCTTCGACGATAACGTCGAACACCTGCCAGCCTTCGTCGGTCTTGCGCATGACGTAATCCACCGGTGCTTTCTGGCTGCTGTCGAGCTGCACCCGGGTGCGCACCCGGGTCTGGCGCTCGGTGTTCTTGCCGGCCAGCGGCAGGATTTCGACACGCTCGTGGAGGTCGTAGTCGAGCAGGGCGGTGGCGTAGCGGTCGAGCAGCTGCGTGGCCAATGCGTCGGCAAACGCCTTGATCTGCTCTTGATCCCGGCCGCGGGCGTTGCGGCCCAGTACCAGGCGTGCCGAGTAGACTTCGTCGATGATCGGCAGCAGTGCCATCTTGACGTCGCGTTTGAGCTCTTCGGGGTCATCCCGGTAGTGCTGCCGGTTGTCCTGGATCAGTTCCGACAGATGTGCGGTGGTGTCGGCAATGACGGATGCCGGGTCGTCGGCTGCCTGAACCGCGCTGCCAGCAAGCAGAATCATGAGTCCCAGAATACGAATCACTGCTCTTCTCCTTCACCTTCGGTGTTGAACATGTAGCGGCTGATCAGCTGCTCGAGCACCATCGCCGAGCTGGTGATCAGAATGCTGTCGCCGTCTTGCAGCGCTTCGGGCGAACCCCCCGGCTCGAGGCCGATGTATTGATCCCCGAGAATGCCGCTGGTCAGGATCGAGGCCGAGGTGTCTTCGGGAAGCTGATCGTATTCGCTGCTGATGCGCATGGTTACTCGGGGTTCCAGGGTTTCCGGGTCGAGCACGATCGACTCGACCATGCCGATGGGCACCCCGCCCATGCTGACATTGGCGCGCGGCTTGAGGCCGCCGATGTTGGAGAATTCGGCGGTGACTTCGTAGTGCTCGCCCGACACCACGCCCCGGTCGGTAGCGTGCAGAGCAAGAAAGACGAGCGCGGCGATGGCCAGCAGCAGAAAAACGCCGGCGGTCAGTTCGATTTGTTGGGACGATCTCATGGTTTTCCCTTCAAAGCATGAATGCTGAAAGAACGAAGTCGAGCATCAGCACGACGATGGCGGTCGCGATCACGGTCTGGGTTGTTGCCAGGGCCACGCCTTCGCTGGTGGGGCGCGCCGACCAGCCGAACCAGACCGCCAGCCAGGCAGCCACGAAGCCGAAGCACACCGACTTGAGCATGCCGCCGCCGAAGTCGCGCATCAGCCCGACCGATGACTGCATGTTGGCCCAGAAGGTGGTTGGATCACTGCCCATCAGGTAGACGGCAAAGAAAATGCCGCCGACAATCGCGGTCAGGTTGAAGATCAGCACCAGCGCCGGCAGGGCAATCAGGCCGGCCAGCAGGCGCGGCTGCACGATGCGCTCCATCGGGTCGATGGCCATCAGGTCGAGCGCGTCAAGCTGCTCGGTGGCGCGCATCAGGCCGATTTCGGCGGTAATCGAGGTGCCCGCGCGCCCGGCAAACAGCAGGGCGGCCAGCACCGGGCCAAGCTCGCGAAACAAGGACAGGGCCAGCACCGTCGATACGGCATCGGCCGCGCCGAAGCGCGTCAGGGTGTCATAGGTTTGCAGCGTCAGCACCAGGCCGACGAAAAAGCCGCTGATGACGATGATGACCAGCGAGCGTACGCCGGCAAAATATACCTGGCGCAGGATCTCGCCCAGCTGGCGCGGGCCAAAGCGCATGCGCGAAATGGCCGTGAGCAGAAACAGGCCGGCTCGGCCAAGCTCGCGAACGGGGGCGGCCAGTACGGTATGTGATGGGCCGGCGCTCATCTCGTTTCCCCTTGCGTCAGCAGCTGCTCATCGAGCGTTGGGCCGGGATAGTGAAACGGCACCGGTCCGTCGGGCTGGCCCTGCATGAACTGGCGCACCAACGGGTTGTCGCTGGCGGCCAGCTCGTCGGGCGTGCCCGCAGCCACCAGACGACGGTCGGCGATGATGCAGGCGTGTTCGGCCAGCCGGGTCACCTCACGCACGTCGTGGGTGATGACGATGCTGGTGGTGCGCAGGGCCGCATTGATATCGCGGATCAAGCGCAGGGACACGCCGAGCGAGATCGGGTCGAGTCCGGCAAAAGGCTCGTCATAGATGACGGTCTGTGGGTCCAGCGCCATGGCGCGTGCGGTAGCGACGCGGCGCTTCATGCCGCCTGACAGCTCGGCCGGATAAAGATCGGCGGCGCCGCGCAGGCCCACCATCTCCAGTTTCATCAACACCACGCGGCGTATCAATGACGCGGGCAGGTCGGTGTGCTCGCGCAGAGGCAAGGCGACGTTGTCAAAGGCCGTCAGGTCGGTAAACAGGGCGCCGTTTTGCAGCAGCACACCGATGTTGCGACGGACACGGCCCAGCGCCTTGCTGCCAAGGCGATCGACCCGCGTCTGACCGATCCACACCTCGCCAGCATCGGGCTTGAGCTGGCCGGTGATCAGCCGCAGCACGGTGGTCTTGCCCGCCCCGCTTGGGCCCATCACGGCCGTGACCTGCCCAGCGGGCACGTCGAGGTCGAAATCCTCGAGAATCGCACGCCCGCCCAGACGAACAGTCACGCCCTTGAGCGAAATGGCTATATCGGAAGCTTGACTCATATTGATTAGGATTATCCCGGCCTGTCCGTGATCCGACCGCAAAGGCGGCCGCAAGTTTGGTTTGCGTGCCGCCCGATCTGCGCTCGCTGCCGGTCGTTGCCCGCTTGCAGCAGTTAAAGAATGTAACGGCTCAGGTCTTCGTTTCCTGCCAGATCCTTCAGCGAGCGATCGACGTACTCGGCATCGACAACCACCTTTTCACTGCTGTGGTCGGGTGCAGAATACGAGACTTCCTCGAGCAGACGCTCCATGATCGTGTGCAGCCGTCGCGCGCCGATGTTCTCGGTCGATTCATTGACCGCGAAGCTGATTTCGGCCAGGCGGGTGATGGCGTCGTCGGTGAACTCCAGATCGAGGCCCTCGGTGGCCATTAATGCAACGTACTGCTCGGTCAGGCAGGCGTCAGGTTCGGTCAGGATGCGCTTGAAGTCCTCGACCGACAGGGCCCGCAGCTCCACGCGAATGGGCAGGCGACCCTGCAGCTCGGGCACCAGGTCGGAAGGTCTGGCGACATGGAAAGCGCCCGAGGCAATGAACAGAATGTGGTTGGTGCTGACCGGTCCGTAGCGCGTGTTGACCGTGGTGCCTTCGACCAGCGGCAACAGGTCACGTTGCACGCCCTCGCGCGAAATCTCGCCCGAGCCGCCCCCTTCGGCGCGGCGGGCCACCTTGTCGATTTCGTCAAGAAAGACGATGCCGTGCTGCTCCGCGATCTTGAGACCCTGCTGCTTGACCTCTTCGTCGTTGATCATGTGCGCAGCTTCTTCCTCGACCAGCACCGGGATGGCGTCCTTGACCTTCATGCGGCGCTTTTGCTTGCGCTGCCCGGACATGTTGGAAAACATCTGCTGGAGCTGGTTGGTCATCTCTTCCATGCCCGGCGGCGCCATGATCTCCACGCCCATGTGCATGTCGAGATCGACCTCGATCTCGCGCTCGTTGAAGTCGCCGTCGAGGAGCTTTCGCATCATCTTGCGCCGGGTCTCGGTGGAGGTATCGGTTTCCTCCTCTGGCGCATTGGCAAAGCCCGAACTCTGCTGGCGCGGCAGCATGATGTCGAGCACGCGCTCGACTGCCGCGTCTTCGGCGCGCGAGCGCACCTTGTTCATCGCCTCGTCGCGCGCCAGCTTGTAGCCCGCTTCGGTGAGGTCGCGGATAATGGACTCGACATCCTTGCCGACATAGCCCACCTCAGTGAACTTGGTCGCCTCGACCTTGATGAAGGGCGCCCTGGCCATCTTGGCCAGGCGGCGTGCGATTTCGGTCTTGCCGACACCGGTCGGCCCGATCATCAGGATGTTCTTGGGCGTGATCTCCGGCTGCAGCTTCTCGTCGACCTGCATGCGTCGCCAGCGGTTTCTCAGGGCGATGGCCACAGCGCGCTTGGCATCGGCCTGGCCAATGATGTGGCGATCCAGTTCCTGGACGATTTCGCGGGGTGTCATCTGCGTCATGATCTACTCGGTTGAGTTGGTGTCGAGCGTCTCGACGGTGAAATGGTGGTTGGTATAGATGCAGACCTCACCGGCAATCGTCAAAGCCTCGCGGCAGATCGCCTCGGCGTCGAGCTCGGTGTGGCGCTGCAGGGCGCGGGCGGCAGACTGGGCAAAGGGGCCGCCCGATCCGATCGCGATCAGGCCCTCTTCGGGCTCGATCACGTCGCCGTTGCCCGAGATGATCAGCGAGGCCTCGTGATCGGCCACCGCGAGCAGCGCTTCGAGGCGCCGCAGCAGGCGATCGGTGCGCCAGTCCTTGGCCAGCTCCACGGCCGCGCGAGTGAGATGGCCGGAATGCATCTCCAGCTTGCTTTCAAAGCGTTCGAACAAGGTGAAGGCGTCTGCCGTGGCGCCGGCAAAACCGGCCAGAATCTGGCCCTTGTACAGTCTTCTGACCTTGCGCGCGTTGGATTTCATGATCGTGTTGCCGAGCGTGACCTGGCCGTCGCCGGCAATCACCACCTGGTCGCCGCGCCGCACCGAAACGATGGTCGTGCCGCGATATTGTTCCATTGTCGTGGGCTCGCTGCCGTTGGGTGAGGGAAGAACATGGGGGTCTTTACGGCATGGGGCAAGGCAGGGGTGCGTAGAACCGAATCTCGATGGTCGAGACCGGCGTAGCCGGGCGGCTTGGGTGGTTGCTTATTCGGACTTCTTCCTCGCTCTCGGATGGGTCTCGTCGTAGACCTTTGCCAGGTGTTGAAAGTCCAGATGAGTGTAGATCTGCGTTGTGGTCAGATTGGCGTGGCCCAACAGCTCCTGAACGGCCCTGAGGTCGCCGGAAGACTCGAGGATGTGGGAAGCGAAGCTGTGCCTGAGCTGGTGCGGATGAACGCTCTGGTCGAGCCCCTGGCGCTGCGACCAGTAGGCGACGCGTTTCTGGATGGCGCGCACGCCAAGGGGTCGGCCCTTGAGGCTGGTGAATATGCGTCGCTGGTCGATGCCGGCGGCTGCGGCGTGAATCTTTTGCCACTGCCCGAGGGCGCGTACGGCATGCCGGCCCACCGGTACGATACGCTCCTTCCGCCCCTTGCCGAGTACTCGAACCATGCCCTCGCCGAGGTCGAGCTGATCCCAGACCAGACCGGCCAGTTCGCTGACCCGCAGGCCGGAAGCATAGAACAACTCGAGCATGGCGCGGTCGCGGATGGCGAGCTCGTTCTCTTCGGGAATCTCGAGCAGAGCCTGAACCTGATCGACATCGAGCACTTCCGGGAGTTTGCGCCGGACCTTCGGTGCGCGCACATCCTGTGCCGGATCGCCCGCGATGATCCGTTCGCGTCTGAGGTAGCGGAAAAAACGCCGCAGCCCGGACAGTCGGCGCTGCACGCTGCGCGGCGACAGGCCACGACGGTGCTCGCTGGCGGCAAAGCTGCGGACATCCGGCTGGGAAAGCGCCTCGATGCGCTCGATGCCGTGTTCGCGGCACCAGGCCGCGAGACGATCAAGATCGCGACGATAGGCGTCGATGGTCGCCGCGCTGAGCCCGGCCTCGTCTGCGGCATGGGCAAGAAAGGCGGAAATGGCCGCCCCGATATCCACGGCTCAAGCGCGCTTGCGTTCGTCCCCGGCGTTCTGCTCGAGGCGATGGCGAATGGTGGTGCCCAGAAGCTCGAGGAACAGCGTGCCCATGTTGGGATGGAAACGCTCAGGCGACTCCGCCCCGATGGCCAGCAGGCCCAGCCCCGCAATCGGTACCAGCGCGGCCGAGCCGATGGCGTCATGGGCGTCCGGGAACAGGGTTTCGAGCTTGGCGCGGGTGAGGCGCCCGAACTCGATGCGCTCACTTTCCAGCAGCTGCTCGAACCACCCGGGTACGCCGCGCTCGTGCAAGGCGACCGCCTGGCACTCGGCGAGGTCCGGCTGTGGCGCAAGCAGGTGCAGGCGCACGCTGCGGGCGTCGAAATCATCAGCCAGTCGCCGCGTCAGGCGCTCGACGAACTCGCCGCTGGAGGCCGCTGTCATCACCTCCAGCGTCAGCTGGTGCAGTCGCTGCATGAGCCGCTCGTTCTCGCCAGCGATGTCGGCCAGGGTTTCGAGCTGAGCTTGCAGCTGGTGATTCTCCCGCCGCAGCCGTGCAACCTGTACCTCGATCAGGGAGCTGGCGCCGGTTTCATGCGGCAGCTCGAGTGTGTCGAGCAGCTCCGGATGGCGCGTGAAAAAGTCGGCATGAGCCGCCAGCCACTCGGCGACGCGGTGTTCGTTCAATTGGCCGGGATCGGACATGGGATGACTCCTGCAAACACTTCACGGGCGGGTCCGGCGGTGGTTACCGCCTGCCCCTCTCCGCTCCAATCTATCACAAGCGATCCGCCCGGCTGCAGGATTTCGACCGGGCTGTCGACCTGGCGCAGGCGCAGCAGAATGGCGGCCGCGGCGCCGGCGCCGCTGCCGCAGGCCAGGGTCGGCCCGGCGCCGCGCTCGAACACCTGCAGATGGACGCGCCGCCGCGACTCGACGACCGCCAGGCCGACGTTGGCGCCGTCGGCGAGCGCCGGGTCCTGGCCCAGAGCCCGACCGATGTGCTCGACGCGTTCGGCCGACGGCCGCTCGGGTTCGATGACCAGCAGATGCGGGTTGCCCATCGAGGCGCCGTGCACCGCCAGCGTTTCCGGGCCCACTGAAAAAGTGCGGGGAAAGCCGGCGCTGCCTGACAGCCCCACGGCTGCGGGTGAAAAATCCGGCACCGACAGCGTAGCGGCGATGTCATCGTCGCTGCGGTAGGCGATCGTGACCGTGCCGGCAGGCGTGCTCACCTCGACCTTGCCGGTCGTGCCGTCGGCCTGGTGGAGCCACAGCCCCAGCGCCCGCATGCCGTTGCCGCACTGCTCGGCGGTGCTGCCATCGGCGTTGCGGATCTCCACGCGGCAGTGATGCTCGGGATGTTCGGCGGCGTGCAGAACGAGCAGCTGATCGAATCCCACGCCGCGATGGCGGTCGGCCCACTGCCGCACCAGTTCATCGGGCACCGACAGCGACCGGCGCCGGGCGTCTATCAGCATGAAATCGTTGCCCAGCGCCTCGAGCTTGTGAAAGGCGAGCGCGTCTTTCGAGTCGGCGTTCATCGGCTCAGCCACCCGCGCCGGCAGGCTTCTTCTCGCCGTTGCGTGCGTCATCGTCTTGCGTGGTCGCGGGAGCCGTCGCAGCGTCCGCTGGGTCATCGGGCAGATAGAGATCGTCCTTGAGGCCGCAACCGCTGATCGACAGCGCGACCGTGCCCAACAGGACAACGACAAGGGCGGTTAAACTGGCACGCATGAATGACTCCAGTGACTTGCAACTTGAACGCCTGGTCCTCGAGACCGGCGAGGATCCGGAGCATGCCGTTATCTGGCTGCACGGCCTGGGTGCTGATGGGCATGACTTCGAGCCGATTGTACCGCAGCTCAACTGCGCTGCCCGCCGCCCGGTGCGCTTCATTTTCCCGCACGCCCCGCAAAGACCGGTGACCATCAATGGTGGCATGGCCATGCGCGCCTGGTACGACATTCTGGGCGTGGATATCGATCGCAACCAGGACATGGACGGCATTCGTGCGTCGCTGCGCCAGGTGGATGCCCTGGTCGACGAACAGGTTGCAGCGGGCATTCCATCCGGCAACCTGGTTCTGGCGGGGTTTTCCCAGGGCGGCGCGATTGCGTTGCGCTGCGGGCTGGCCCGGAACGAGCCTCTGGCCGGCGTGGTGGGGTTGTCGACCTACCTGCTCGGCGCCGAGCAGCTGACCGAATGGATGAGCGCGCAGGCACCATCGATGCCGGTTTTCATGGGGCACGGCAGCCAGGACCCGATTGTCCCCGTCGAGCTGGGCCAGGCCGGCGCCCGGCGGCTGGCCGCGGCCGGTCTCGAGGTCGCCTGGCAGACCTGGCCGATGCCGCATGCCGTGTGCGCCGAAGAGGTGCAAGCCATCGACCAGTGGCTGAGTGAGCGCCTGCAATGAGCGCGATGCGCGCCCTTGTCGTCGACGATGAACAGCCGGCGGCTGACCGCCTGGCGCGCCTGCTCGAAGCGCAGGCCGACGTTGCCGTCTGTGCGACCACCAATCGCGCCGACCAGGTGCTGGACCGATGCCACGAGCTGCTGCCCGACGTTGTGTTCCTGGACGTTGAAATGCCGGGCCTGAACGGTATCGAGGTGGCGCGCAGGCTGGGGCGGCTGGAGTCGCCGCCGGCCATCGTGTTCGTGACCGCCTTCGAGCAGTACGCCGTCGACGCCTTCGAGCTGGCGGCCGTCGACTATCTGGTCAAGCCGATTCGCCCTGAACGCCTGGCGCGTGCACTCGACCGGGCGCGCCACCGGCCGGTTGATCCGGCCGCCGTTGTGCGCACGCGGCTGGGAGACCGAGTGCTGACGATTCCCGTGGTCGACATCCGTGCCCTGGTGGCCGAAGACAAGTACACTGTCGTCCACTTCGACACGGGCGAGGCTCTGGTGGAAGACTCCCTGGTCAGCCTGGAGCGGCGTTACGCCCGCCAGTTCGTACGCATTCATCGCAAGGCCCTGGTAGCGCGTCGCTACCTGCGCGGTCTGTTTCGCGACGAGCAGGGGCAAGAACGCGTTGAACTCGACGGCAGCGACTGCTGCCCCCCCGTAAGCCGCCGCAATCTGGCCCAGGTTCGCCAGATTCTCGACGGCCGTGACATCACTGAGGCGTGAACGACATGACAACTCTTAAAATCGCGACTCGCAAGTCCAAGCTGGCGCTCTGGCAGAGCGAACACGTGGCCCAGCAGCTGCGCGCACGTTATCCCGAGATGGACGTCAGCCTGGTGCCGCTGAGCACGCGCGGCGATGAGATACTGGACCGCTCGCTGGCCGAGATCGGCGGCAAGGGGCTGTTTCTCAAGGAGCTGGAGCGCGCCATTCTCGACGGCGAGGCCGATATCGCCGTGCACTCGCTCAAGGACGTGCCGGCGGTACCGCCGCGGGAATTCGAGCTGGCTGCCTTTCTGCCTCGTGAGGACTGGCGCGATTGGTGGATTACCCGCACCGCGGCCCGGCCCGAAGATCTGCCCGCCGGGTCGAAGGTCGGCACGGCCAGCCTGCGCCGACAAAGCCAGCTGCTGGCCCGCTGGCCGCACCTTGAAGTGGTGACGGTGCGTGGCAATGTGCAAACCCGCCTGGCCCGGCTCGACTCGGGTGACGTCGATGCCCTGATTCTCGCCGCGGCCGGGCTGCGGCGCCTCGAAATCGGCCGCGAGCACACGCTGCCCCTGGAGCCGCCGTCGTTTCTGCCTTCAGCCGGGCAGGGCGTGATCGTGGTGCAGTGCCGCGCGGGCGAAAGCGACACCCTGGAAAAGCTCAGTGCGCTCAACTGCGACGACACCTACGACAGAATGCGCGCCGAGCGCGCGGTTGTGGCCGAGCTCGGCGGCGACTGCCGCATGCCGCTGGCGGCCTTCGCTCGCCTGGAGCAGGACCGCATCCGGCTGGATGCACGTCTGGCCAGCCCGGATGGCAGTGAGGTGCTCGATGCCCGGGTCGAAGGTGCTCGTTCCGAAGGTGAAAGTCTCGGCCAGGAAGCCGCCCGATCGCTGCTGGCACAGGGCGGGGAGAGAATCCTGTCACAGATTTGAAAGTCGGTCCGTTATTATCTGACTTTGGCTGGACATTGCCCGATAACTGTGTCAGAGTGTCTCAAAAGGTGGTCACAGGGGCTGATTACGATTTGCTTTCCGGGCGTCACCCACGGTGCAGTTTGCTGAGGTGCGTCCCCCTACTGCCAACGCCAACACGCAAGCCCCCAGCACTTTGGTGAGCTGTGCCAGACGCCCGGAATCCTCTTAAAGAAAAGCCTGCCCGATCGGCAGGCTTTTCTTGTATTCGGCGGCTGAAAAGAGAGAGCCTCGATGTCTGAAAAAACCCTTGTTCTGATCACACGCACGCAGCCGGCGGTCCAGAAGCTCATCGAGCGCGTAACCGAAATGGGCCATGAACCGCTGGAGTGCGCGCCATTTCAACTGCAGCCTCCTGAAAACCCTGAAGAAGTCGCCGATCAGCTGGCGACGGCGCTACCGGCCGATCGCGTCATCCTGACCAGTCATGAAGCCGTTCGTCAGGCGGTGGCGCTGGCGGGCACGGCGCTACTCAACCGCGCTTTGATCATCGTGCCGGGCCAGGGCACCGCGTCGGTTGCGCATGAGCTCGGACTCGACAACGTCGTCTATCCGGAGCACTACGGCACCAGTGAGGCGATGTTGGCCATGCCCGAGCTGCAGGACGTCGACGGGCTCGATATCCTGATCCTGGCCGCCGCGGGCGGGCGCAGCCTGATGGGCGAAGTGCTCGAGCGGCGGGGCGCCCTGATGGAGCGTATCCATGTCTATCGCCGCGTGGCCTGTGAGCTGCCCGAGGGCGCAGCCCGGCGGATCACGGCGGCGCGTTCGCTGGTGACTCTGGGCGCGAGTCTCGAAGCGGTCAGGGGGCTGTTCGAGAATCTGCCTGAGGCCGCTGCCGAGCGTGTTCGCGAGGCGCCCCTGATCGTCCCGTCGCGGCGCGTGGCCGATTACGCCGAGCGCCAGGGTGCCCGAAAGTGCCTGGATGCAAGCGGTGCTTCCGACGACATCATGCTCGAGGTCATGTCCAGGCAACTTCGCTAGTCTCACACCGGATGGCGTTTTTGCGTTAATCTCGACGTTTATCCGCACGCGGCCTGCAGCGCCACCAGCGAGCCAATGAGCGACGACGACCACCGTTCCGAAAAAGAAGAAACCGGCGACAACCAAGCCGGGCGGAAACCCGCTGACGGCGGGTCTGCCGACCAGACACCACGGCGCCACGAGCCGACGGACACCACATCGTCGGACGTGCAGCCCGACCCCGACGCCGCCAAGCAGCGGGAGCAGCGCGCCGGGCCGCGTCGCGGCGGTGGCGCGCTGGCTGCGCTTGCGCTGATCGTAGCGCTGGGAGCGGCCGGGCTGGCAGGCTGGCAATGGTGGCTGGCCGAGAACGACCAGGCCGAAGCCGAGCCGGCGCTGGCCGCGGCTGTGGAAGAGCAGGGCGGGTCGCTGGAGTCACTGCAGGCGCGTACCGACGAGCTCTCGCAGCGACTGCAGGAAGCGCAGTCCCGTCTCGAGGAACTGAGTGAAGCGGTCGCCTCCAGCAGTGAGGAGCCCGAGGCGCTGCGCCGCCAGATCCAGGCCGCTGCCAGCGACCGCGAACAGATTCAGCAACGCCTGTCGACGCTGTCCGAGCAGGTCGATTCGGCACTCTCCGATTTCGAGGCCCGCCTGGAAGAGAGCGGCAACCTGCGCACCGATCGTATCGAGGAGCTGATGGATCAGGCGGGCCGCAAGGCCGCGCTGATGGAAGTGGCCGTGCTGCTGCGACAAGGACGTGCCCGCATCGAATTGGCTGATGATCGCGACGGCGCGCTGGCCGCCTGGCGCAGCGCCAGGGCGCGGCTTGGCAAGATCGACTCCGGCTCGTTCGAGCGGCTTCGCCAACGGCTTGCCCAGGAGCTGGAATCGCTCGAGTCGATGCAGGTAACCGACTGGCCGACGCTGATTGGCCGGCTGGCTGCCATCGAACAAGAGCTGGCCGGCTGGCCGCTGCGCAATGCCGGCGGCGACGGCGTGCAGGATCAGACCGCTGCCGGCGGCGAGCAGGGCGATGCGGGCTGGTGGTCGGGTCTGCGCGAAACCATGAGCGGCCTGGTGCGAGTTACGCCGCGGGAGTCAGCGCCGCTGACGCCGGCGGCTGCGGCAAGCGTTCGCACCCGACTTGCGCTGCATCTGGCAGCGGCCCAGATGGCCGCCGCCCGCCGCAGCGGCGAGGAGCTGCAGCTCCACCTGAAAACGGCTGAAGAGCTTGTGCGTGAACATTTCGACGTGACCAGTCGAGAGGTCGCCAGAGGGCTCGAGGCACTCTCCGAGGTGGCTTCGGCGCCGCAGGCGCCCGCGCTGCCTGAGCTGGGCGGCGCATTGGCGGAAGCCGAACGCCGAATCGCGGACTCGTGAAGCGCCTGCTCATCATCATTGCCGTGGCGTTTGCGCTGGTTGCCACGGCCCTGCTGGCGCCCTTTCTGGTCGAGGACCCGGGGCACGTGCAGCTCGATTTCGGGCGCTGGCGCGTGGAAACCTCCCTGCTGGTTCTGGTCGGGGCGGTACTCGCGTTCTGGATTCTGCTGTCGCTGCTGGTGGGCCTGTTGAGGCTGCCGGCCCGGACCATTCGCCGTGCCCGCGAAAGACGCTCCCGCCGCCAGCTGGAAACCGGCTTCCTGGCGCTGACCGAAGGCGACTGGCAGGGCGCCGAGCGCGCGCTGAAAAAATCCCTGAGTCATCGTGACTCGACCGCCGGTTATCTTGCCGCGGCGCGAGCCGCCCAGGGCCGCGGTGACCACACTGGACGCGATCGCTGGCTCGAGCATGCCGACGGGCGATTCGGGCGGCGGCACTTCGTCACCAATCTGGCCCGCGCGCGGCTGCTGGCTGCCGAAGGCCAGGCCGAGGAAGCCACGGCGGTTCTGGAAAAGCTGCATCTGAAAAAACCGCGTCACTCCGGGGTGTTGCGCCTGCTGCTCGAAAAATACCAGGAGCTGGGTCGCTGGCGTGATCTGCGGCTGCTGGCGCCGGCGTTGCGCCGGGCCGGCGTGGTCGATCGTGAACGCGCGCACGAGCTTGTTGTTCTGTCCGCCGAGCGCGAGCTGGGCGGCAGCCTGGACATTGATCATCTCGAATCGAGCTGGAAGGAGCTGCCGCGCAAGCTGCGTCAGCAGCGCACACTGGTCGCCGCCTACGCCCGTCGGGCCTCCGAGCTGGGACGGACGGCACGCGCATCGGGCCTGCTCGAGCGTCACCTGGCCGCCGAGCCGGACGACGAATTGCTGGCACTCTACGCCGTTGCAGATGAGGGCGAGCGCACGCACCGCATTCGACAATGCCAGAAGTGGCTGGCTTCGCATCCGGAGCACATTGGTCTCCAGGAAACCCTGGGTCTGCTCTACCTGGAAGATCGGCAGTATGAGCGTGCCGGCGAATGCCTGGAGACGGTGGTGAGAGAGCGTCCCAACAGCCGCGCCTATGCCGCCCTTGGCCGCGTGCTTGACCGCGCCGGCAAGCTCGAGGCTGCGGCCCAGTGCTATCGCAACGCACTGCGGCTTCGCAACGGCCGCGGCGCCGAGCCCCTGCCTGCGCCGTCAAAACCCGTCTGAGCGGGTCGAGACCCGCACCGCAAGCCGAACCGCAAGCGACGGCATAGATCAACGCATGTCGGCGCATCGCGCGCCGGGCAACGCATCAGCTCGGGTCAGGCGTCGGCAACGAGCCAGTGCATCGAGAACAGCTCATCCGGGTCAAGCCAGGCCTGTTCGGAGCGCAGTCCCGCTGCGGCCGCCAGCTGCCGGAAGGAAGCGAGCGAGTATTTGTGGCTGCTCTCGGTGTGAATGGACTCGCCGCTGGCAAATTCGAAGCTGTGCTGGCCAATCGCGATGCGGGTCGGCCGTTGCGCGGTCAGGTGCATCTCGATGCGTTTGTGCTCGTCGCTCCAGCGTGCCTGGTGGGCAAAGGCGCTCTTTTCCAGGCGGGCGCCGAGTTCGCGCTGCAGGCGTTCGAGCAGGTTGCGATTGAACTCCGCGGTCATGCCTTCGGCGTCGTCGTAGGCGGCCAGCAGGACCTCGATGGGCTTGATCAGGTCGACACCGATCAGGACAGCGCCCCGGGGCCCCGCCATGTCGCGCAGCCGCGCAAGAAAATCGACGGCCGGCTCGCGCTCGAAATTGCCGATGGTCGAGCCGGGGAAGTAGATGATGCGGCGCTTTGCCGCCGGCTCCAGAGCAAGCGTGGCCGGCGCGATCGTTTGGGTGTAGTCGGCCGCCAGCGGATGCATGGGGATATGTGGAAAGGCTCGTTCGAGCTCGCTTGTAGCCGCAGACAGGGCGGCAGCCGAGATGTCGATCGGCGTATAGGCGCGGGGGTGTTCCAGCGCCTCGAGCAGCAGCCGCGTCTTGACGCCGGCGCCGGAGCCAAGCTCGATCACATGGGCATCCGCTCCGATGCGCGCGGAGATATCGCTGATATGGGCTCGATGCAGGGCGAGATCGGCGCGGGTGACGTAGTATTCCCGCGTTTGGCAGATGCGTTCGAACAGCTCCGAACCCCTGGCATCGTAGAAGTACTTGCAGGGAATCGACGGCGGTCGCCGGGAAAGCCCCGCGATCACGTCTGCGCGGAAGCGTTCGGTTTCGACCCCGGCGGTCATCAGTTGCGCGCCAGCCTGATGCCGCTGAACTGCCAGCGATCGCCCGGATAGAAAAAATTGCGATAGCCGGCGCGGATGTGTCCCGCCGGTGTGGCGCAGCTGCCGCCGCGCAGCACCATCTGGTTGAGCATGAACTTGCCGTTGTATTCACCCACCGCGCCCGGCAGCGTTCTGAAGCCGGGGTAGGGAGCATAGCTCGAGGCGGTCCACTCCCAGACGTTGCCGAACAGGCCGGCCGGGGTGTCGGCGGACTGCTCGTCGGCCGTTGCGGCCGGGTGAAATCGGCCGTCCTCGGCGAACGGCCCGTCAGGCCCGCCGGCGGTGCTGGCGGCGAGTTCCCACTCGGCTTCGGTCGGCAGCCGGGCGCCAGCCCACTGGGCATAGGCGAAGGCTTCGTAGAAGCTCACGTGAGCCAGCGTTTCCTCCGGGTCAAGCTCGCGCAGCCCGCCCAGCGTATACAGCCACCAGCGGCCATCCTGATCCTGCTGCCAGTACAAGGGCGCGCGAATGCCGGTTTCCTGGAGCCAGGTCCAGCCATCGGAAAGCCAGAGGTCGGGGTCGTCGTAGCCGCCAGCCTGCATGAAGGCGAGGTACTCGCCGCAGGTCACCGGTCGCGAGGCCAGCTGAAAGGCTGCGATCACTTCGCGGTGGCGCGGCAGTTCGTTGTCAAAGCAGAAGCGGCCGTCGTCGTGGCTGCCGATTTCCGCGATCCTTTCTGCAAACGCCAGCCAGCGCAGCGGCGCAGCCGAGTGCGTACTGGTGGACGGACGCTCGACCCAGGCCGGATGCAGGGGGTTGTGGGCAAAAGCGTTTTTCAGGTCAGTGACGATCAATTCCTGATGTTGCTGCTCATGATTGAGCCCGAGCCGGACAAGGGCGGCGAGCTCGTTCCACCGGTTTTGCGGGCTGTGCTGGATCAGCTGACAGACGGCCTGGTCTACCGCGCGCCGATACGCGCCCACTTGTGCGACGTCGGGGCGCGTGATCAGGCCGCGCTTCGGTCGCGGGTACTGCTGGCCGATGCCGTTGTAGTAGGAATTGAACAGGTAGTTGAACTGCGGATGAAATTCCCGCCAGTGGTCGTCGAAAGGCTTGAGCAAGAAGGTTTCGAAAAACCAGCTGGTGTGTGCCCGGTGCCACTTGACCGGGCTGGTCGTGGGCATTGGCTGCAGAGTCTGGTCTTCCGCCGAGAGATTTTCGGCCAGCGATTCGGTAGCTGCGCGCACGCGCACAAAGTCCTGCACGAGCGTCGAGCGGCTGACAGACTCGAGCGCAACCCGGTTGCAGACCGGGGGGCGGTCGCTCTCGGTTCCATCGCCCCTGTGTTTGCGGTCGGCGTCGGCAGCCATCAGTCGATATCGTATTTCTTGATCTTGTAGCGCAGGGAGCGAAAGGAGATGCCGAGCTGACGGGCGGCTTCGGTCTTGTTGTATCGGGCGTCCACCAGGGCTTTTTCCAGAATTCGCCTTTCGATGTCTTCCATGTAGTCGTCGAGGCTGCGATCTTCGGGCGGGCTGACGTCAGCACCGCTGTCGTCGAGCATCGGCTGCTCGATGTTGAGATCCTCGACCGTGATTTCGTCATCTTCGCACATCGTGACCGCACGCTGGAGGATGTTGACCAGCTCGCGCACGTTGCCCGCAAACCTGTGGCTCTGGAGGCTGTCCATGGCGGCGGTGCCGAGCTTGCGCGGCGGCTCGCCCCACTGTTCGCCGATCACCCCCAGGAAATGCTCGGCCAGAAGCCGGATATCGCCGCGGCGATCGCGCAGGCTGGGCATGGGCAGGTCGATGACGTTGAGGCGATAGTAGAGGTCGTTGCGGAATTCACCCGACTCCACCAGCGGTCTGAGCGCCTTGTGCGTCGCCGAAAGGATGCGCACGTCGATCTTGAGTTCCTCGCGCCCGCCGATCGGGCGCACGCTTTTCTCCTGGATGGCGCGCAGCAGCTTGACCTGCATGCTGAGCGGCAGGTCAGCCACCTCGTCGAGGAAAAGCGTGCCGCCGTTGGCCGCCTGGAACAGCCCTTCCTTGTCTGCGTCGGCGCCGGTGAAGCTGCCCTTGATGTGGCCGAAGAATTCGCTTTCCATCAGCTCGGAGGGGATGGCTCCGCAGTTGACCGCTACAAACGGGCTTTCGGCGCGCGGGCCGAGGTCGTGAATCAGCTGGGCGGCAAGTTCCTTGCCGGTGCCCGACTCGCCGCTGATGAGAACCGGAGCCTGGCTGCGCGCCAGCTTGGTGATCGTCTGGCGAACCCGATCCATCGCCTGGGAGGTACCGATCAGGCGCTGATGCAACAGGCTTTCGCCCTTGGGCGTGCCCGCAGCCGAGTCGTCCGGCTCGGGCTCCTGCCTGCGTGGCGGTGGTTCCGGGGCGCCGGCGATTTCGGCGTCGTCCTCGCGCATCTTGATGGCGGTTCGCACCATGTTGCGCAGTACTTCCAGGTCAACCGGCTTGGATACGAAGTCGAAGGCCCCGTACTTGAGCGCGGTCACCGCGTCGTCGACCTTGCCGTAGGCGGTGATCATGGCCACCGGCATGTCGGGGTGGTCGCGCGAGATTTCCTTGATCAGGCTCAGCCCGTTGCCGTCGGGCAGGCGCATGTCGGTCAGGCAGAAGGCGTACTCGGTGCCGTTGGCCAGCAGGCGCCGGGCCGTCGACAGGTCTTCGGCGGTGTCGACGTCAAGCCCCATGCGGCTGAGGGTGATATCGAGCAGCTCCCTCAGATCGGGTTCGTCATCCACCACCAATGCGCGCATTTCGCTCATCAGCATCCTCTATTCGGAGATTACGGTCAGTTTCTGCCCACTACGCGCCGGGCGCGGGACTTGCGTTTGGCCTTTTCGTCTTCCTTCTTGCGCATTTCGTCTGTTTCCGGGCGCCGCAGCAGAATGCGGAAACAGGCGCCGCTGTTGGGTACCTGGACGTACTCCAGCGGTGCCTGGTTGGCGTCGCACAGCTGCCGGGCCAGGTAGAGCCCGAGGCCGGATCCCTGTTTATGGGTGGTAAAGAAGGGCTCGAAGACCTGCGAACGCTTTTCCAGCGGTATGCCCGGACCATTGTCGATGATATCGAGCGCAATTTCACGGTGGCCGCGGATCGGGCTGACCCGCAGGGTGATGACCGGCTCCCGGTCCTCCGTGCCGGCGTGCCTGAGCGCGTTTTCCATCAGGTTCCAGACAGCCTGGCTGAGCTGGCTGGTGTCGATCAATACCATGATCGAGGCCGAGGGCAGCTCGACCTTCACTCGGCTGGAATCGAGCTTGTGGTACTGACGGAAATCTCCGGCCAGTTTTCGCAGCCAGCTGATCAGATTGACCGAGTCGATGCGTGCCCGCTCCCGGCGTGAAAGCTTGAGCACGTTTTCGACGATGTCGTTCATGCGGGTGGCGTGGTTGAGAACCATGTCCACCAGCTTGCGGTCGGCCTTGTCGAGCTGCTCGGATTCGCCCAGCAGCTGCCCGGCGTGGCTGAGCGCGCCCAGCGGGTTGCGGATTTCGTGGGCAATACTGGCCGACAGCCGCGCCAGCGAGGCCTGCGCCAGGTCGCGCGCGCGCCGCGTGACCACTGAGGTGTCTTCCAGAAAGATCAGGGTGGCCGCGGAATCGTTGATGCCGGGCATGGTCAGCATGGTCGGTACCACAGCCGACTGGGTGGACTGCAGCAGCAGGCCTTCATCCTCGGTTTTTCCGGTCTTGCGCCAGCGCTCGAGCCGGTCGGCCAGCGGCGGCGCGATGGTCTGCAGGTTGCGCTCGCTCACCGGCGGGTTGCCCAGCAGATACCAGGCGGCTTCGTTCATCTGCCGGATCCGGTCCTGCGCGTCGACCACCAGTACGCCTGAGCGCAGCTTGTGAATGATCAGCTCGTTGATATGCCCCAGATTGGCCAGGTCCAGCCCGCGCCGCTCGGCCAGCAGCTTGTATTCACGCCCCCAGCGCCCGAGCAGGGAGGCGCCAACGGCAATGCCGAAAGCGCCGACGCCGTACAGCCCCGGCTGAAACAGTACGCGGGGTTCCAGCGCGCCATGCCGGCTCAGCCAGGCGTCGGCCAGCAGGCCCAGCGCCACCAGGGAGGCAAACAGCAGCGTGGTTCTGAGGTCCAGGATCAGCCCGGCAATGCCGATATTGAACAGCAGCAGGATGACCAGCGCGCTTTCGATGCCGCCGAAGGCGTGCAGGATCAGGCTGACCAGGATCAGGTCGCTGGCCAGGGAAAACGACGCCAGTTCCGAGACATCGATGGATTTGCGCAGGTGCAGGACAAAGAAGCTGACGGCGCTGGCGGCATAGGTAATGGCTGCCGCCTGGGCCAGGAAGATGCGATAGCCCTCGATCTCGGCCGAGAGCACGCTGAAGACGGCCAGCAGGGCCGCGACCGAGGCCAGCAGCCGGAATGAATTGAGATAATGGAGTGCGCGACCGACGACTTCTTCGTCTGCGACCAGCGTTCCGAAAGTTTTCACCTGAAACGCCCTCTGCTCGAAGTGGTTGGGGTCTTGAGTGCCGCCGTCGTGGACATGTATCTGGTGTGCGCCTGCCGCGGGAACCTCTGTCGGGGAGTATACTATCGCATTCCGGCGGCGGCCTGCCTCCGGTATCGACACGGGGAAAACGCCCCGGAAGCCGGATTGATAATCGGCCCGCCATGTTTCACACTATGCGGCTTTGGTCAAAGTCGGCCTTCTTACACATTCATTACACCAGACAGGTTTTCCAAGCATGAATTTTCACGAGTATCAGGCCAAGGAGCTGTTCGAGCAGTACGGAATCCCCGTGCCGGGCGGCCATCCGGCAACAACTGCCGATGAGGCCGTCGCGGCGGCGGAAAAGCTCGGCGGCAGCGAGTGGGTCGTCAAGGCCCAGGTCCACGCCGGCGGGCGTGGCAAGGCCGGCGGGGTCAAGCTGGTCTCGAGTCTCGAGGAGGTGCGCGAGGCGGCCGACAAGATGCTCGGCATGAGCATCGAGACCTACCAGACGGGTGGTCGCGCGTTGCCGGTCAACTCGGTGCTGGTTGCCGAAGCCACGGATATCAAACAGGAACTCTACCTGGGTGCCCTGGTGGACCGCAGCAGGAAATCGGTGGTGTTCATGGGCTCGGCCGCTGGCGGGGTCGATATCGAACAGGTTGCCGCCGACACGCCCGAAAAGATCATCACCGCGCCGGTGGACACCGCTGCGGGCTTCATGCCCTATCAGGCACGCCATATCGGCTATCGCATGGGGCTCAACGCCAAGCAGATCAAGCAGCTGGTCAAGATCATGGGCAGCCTCTATCGACTGTTCATGGAAAAGGACATCGATCTCATCGAGATCAACCCGCTGATCATCGACGGCAACGGCGATCTGGGCGCGCTCGACGCCAAGCTGACCGCCGACGACAACGCGCTGTTTCGCCACCCCGATATCGCCGAGATGCGCGATGAGTCGCAGGAAGATCCGACCGAGCTGGCCGCCAGCAAGCACGATCTGAACTACGTCACCCTCGACGGCAACATCGCTTGCATGGTCAACGGGGCCGGTCTGGCCATGGCGACCATGGACGTGATCAAACTGGCGGGCGGTGAGCCGGCCAACTTTCTCGACGTCGGTGGCGGCACCAACGCCGAGCGCGTCAAGGAGGCGTTCAAGCTGATTCTCTCCGACGACGAGGTCAAGGCCATTCTGGTCAATATCTTCGGTGGCATCGTGCGCTGCGACGCCATTGCCGAAGGCATCATCAATGCGGTCAAGGATGTCGAGATGAAGGTTCCGCTGGTCGTCCGGCTGGAAGGAACCAACGTGGACAAGGGCAAGGAAATGCTTGCCAACAGCGGCTTCGACATCATCGCTGCCGACGATCTCAATGACGGTGCGCGCAAGGCCGTGGAAGCGGCAGGCGCCTGAAGGAATTTGTAAATGAGTGTACTGATTGACAAGAAAACCAAAGTGATATGCCAGGGCTTTACCGGAAGTCAGGGCACGTTCCACTCCGAACAGGCCATTGAGTACGGCACCCGCATGGTTGGCGGCGTGACCCCGGGCAAGGGCGGTCAGGAGCATCTGGGCCTGCCGGTGTTCAATACCGTTGACGAAGCGGTGGAAGAAACCGGCGCGGAGGCATCGATGATTTTCGTGCCGCCGCCGTTTGCCGCCGATGCCATCCTCGAGGCGGCCGACGCCGGGGTGCGCGTGATCGTGTGCATTACCGAAGGTATCCCGGTGCTTGACATGATGCGTGTCAAGGCCGCGCTCGGCAACTACGATGACGTCACTCTGATCGGCCCGAACTGCCCGGGAATCATTACCCCCGACGAGTGCAAGATCGGCATCATGCCGGGTCCCATCCACAAGAAAGGCAAGATCGGCGTGGTCTCGCGCTCGGGTACGCTGACCTACGAGGCGGTCTATCAGACCACCAAGGTTGGCCTGGGACAGTCGACCTGCATTGGTATCGGTGGTGACCCGATCCAGGGCATGAGCTTTGTCGACTGCCTGTCGCTGTTCGAGCAGGATCCCGAAACCGAAGGCATCATCATGGTCGGCGAGATCGGTGGGTCGGCTGAAGAGGAAGCCGCGGAATACATTGCCGAGCACGTCAGCAAGCCGGTGGCCGCCTACATTGCCGGCGTGACCGCGCCGCCGGGCAAGCGCATGGGCCATGCCGGCGCCATCATCGCCGGTGGTCAGGGTACGGCTGAAGCCAAGTACGAGGCCCTGGAGCAGGCCGGCGTGACCACGGTGCGCTCGCCGACCGAGCTGGGCGACGCGATTGCCGGTCGTCTGAAGTAGCATCCCCGGCCCGGGTCAGCGGGCAAGGGGCCAAGACACGGGACCACCGAATCAACCGAAGACACCGAAACAGCACGACGTTCGGTGTCTTCGGTGAATTCGGTGGTTCCTGCATTTCAGGAGCTGGGTCGAGATGCTTCGAATCGCTTTGGCGCAGGACGATTTCCAGGTCGGCCATATCGCCGGCAACCGGGCACGCATGCTCGAATACCTTGTGCATGCACGCGATGAGCTCGGTGCGCAACTGCTCGTCTTTCCCGAACTGGCGCTGACGGGCTATCCACCCGAGGATCTGCTGCTGCGCCCGGCGTTCATGGACTCAGCCGCTGCTGCCCTGCGCGAGCTGGCAGCGCAAGTGCACGGCATCGACGTGGTCGTTGGTCACCCCCGTGTCGACGGCGACCAGCGCTTCAACTCCGTCTCCTGGCTGCGTGATGGCGAGATCATCGCCACCTACGACAAGTGGGAGCTGCCGAATCAGGGCGTGTTCGACGAGCGTCGCTGGTTCCGAGCGGGCCATGCGCCGCTGGTCGTCGATGTGGCCGGAGTCCCGGTGGGCGTGGTCATCTGCGAGGATCTCTGGAGCAGCGCCGCGGTTGAAGCTTCCAAACAGGCCGGAGCCCGGCTCGTCGTTTCGGTCAATGCCTCTCCTTTCCACGAGGGCAGGCAGCGCGAGCGCGCCGAGCTGCTTGCAGTGCGCCAGCGCGAGACCGGTCTGCCGCTGGTTTATCTCAACTGCATCGGCGGGCAGGACGAGCTGGTGTTTGACGGTCACTCGCTGGCAATTGACGGCCACGGCAAGCTATCCGATCCGGCCCCGTTGTGCGAAGAGGCTTTGCTGTGCCTGGACTTCGATCCCGACAGTCAGCGCTTTGACTATCGCCACTGGCCCGTCGGTGTCACCGAGAGACTGCCGCTTTTGTGGGAGGTGCTCAAGCGCGGGCTGAGGGACTATGCCCACAAGAACGGCTTTCAGTCGGTGGTGCTCGGTCTGTCGGGAGGAATCGATTCGGCGCTGGCCATGGCGCTGGCCGTTGACGCCCTGGGAGCCGAACACGTGCTGCCGGTCATGATGCCTTCGCGCCACACCGCCGAACTGTCGCTGATCCTGGCCAGTGAGCAGGTCTCGATGATGGGAACGCGTTTCGAGAATATTTCCATCGAGCCGATCTATCAGGCCCAGCTGAAGCAATTGACCGAAGTTTTCGCCGGCACGCGCGAGAACTTCACCGAAGAGAATCTGCAGGCCCGTGCGCGTGGCAACGTGGTCATGGCGCTGTCCAACAAGTTTGGCTACCTGCCGCTGGCAACCGGCAACAAGAGCGAGCTGGCGGTCGGGTATTCAACCATCTACGGCGACATGTCCGGCGGTTACAGCCCGCTGAAGGACGTTCTCAAGACCCTGGTCTATGATTTGGCGCGCTGGCGCAACGGTCTTTCGCCGGCGATTCCCGAAGGCGTGATCGAGCGCCCACCTTCAGCTGAGCTGGCGCCCGGCCAGCTTGACCAGGACAAGCTGCCGCCCTACGCGGTACTTGACGACATCATTGTCCGCTACGTGGAGCTCGACCAGTCCGTTGCCGAGATCGCTGCGGCCAACCCTGATGTCGGTGAAGCCGCAGTCAGGCGGATTGCCCGCATGGTGCTCGGAGCGGAGTTCAAGCGCCGGCAGGGCGCGCCGGGGCCGCGCATCACCTGCAAGGCGTTCGGGCGTGATCGGCGCTACCCGATAACCTCGGGATGGCGCGACAGCGGCTGAACGCGCACCTGCCACATGCGCGCCCGCTCAGAGCTTGACTGCGACTGCCGCGAGCGCGGTCGTGGCCTTGCCTCGGGCGTCGGCGATGCTCTCGCCGAGGGCCAGGGTCACGCCCATGCGCCGGCGGCCGCTCACTTCCGGCTTGCCGAACAAGCGCAGGGCGGTGTCGGGTTCGCTCAGCGCCGGGTTTAGGTTTTCGAAGACCACCTGCCTTGATTCGCCCTCGACCAGCAGGGCGGCCGAAGCGGCGGGGCCGCGCTGTACCACTCGTGGAATCGGCAGCCCGAGGATGGCGCGGGCGTGCAGCGCAAACTCGGAAAGGTCCTGCGAAATCAGGGTGACCAGACCGGTATCGTGCGGTCGCGGCGAGACTTCGCTGAACCAGACCTGGTCTCCCTTGATGAAGAATTCGACGCCGAACACGCCGTAGCCACCCAGTGCCTCGGTGACGACCCCGGCCATGTATTCGGCCCTTGACCGCGCCGTTGTGCTCATGGGCTGCGGCTGCCAGGATTCGCGGTAATCGCCGTCTTCCTGGGTGTGCCCGATGGGCTCGCAGAACAGCGTGCCTCCCGCGTGACGAACCGTCAGCAGGGTGATTTCGTAATCGAAATCGACGAGTCCCTCGACGATGACCTTGCCCGCACCGCTGCGCCGCCCCGTCCGGGCGTACTGCCAGGCGCGCTCGATATCGGCCTCGTCGCTGATCAGGCTTTGCCCCTTGCCCGAGGAGGACATGACGGGCTTGACCAGACAGGGCAGGCCGATCTCGGCCACGGCCTGCTCGAAGCCCGCGCGTGTTTCGGCAAATCGGTAGCTGGAAACCGGCAGTTCCAGCTGCTCGGCAGCGAGGCGGCGAATGCCCTCGCGGTCCATGGTCAGATGCGCACCGCGTGCGGTGGGGATGACGTTGTATCCCTGCTCTTCGAGCAGCAGCAGGGCATCGGTTGCGATGGCCTCGATCTCGGGCACGATATGGTGCGGCTGGTCCTGTTCGACGATGTCGAGCACGGCCTGGCGGTCAAGCATGTCGATGACATGGTGCTTGTGGGCGACGGCCATGGCGGGGGCGTTCTGATAGCGGTCCACCGCAATCACTTCGCAGCCGAGGCGCTGCAGCTCGATGGCGACTTCCTTGCCCAGCTCGCCGCTGCCAAGCAGCATCACGCGCGTGGCACCGGGCGAATGTGGCGTGCCGATGCGGGTCATTGCTTTCCCGGAAAGGTATAGCCCCGGCCAAGATCCTGCAGGGCGCGCCGGAAAGCTCCCGGCGGGTCGGCGATTTCAAGGCCAACGCCGTAGAGATCGGGGTTGGCCTCCTGGCGACACCAGCGGGTTTCAGCGTCGAACTCGACCGCGCGGTTGCCGCTTTCCACCGGTTCGGGCAGCTGCAGTCGCAGCGCAAATTGGCGACCGCGCTCCACTGGCTGGCTGGTGATCATCATCAGCCCCTTGTCGGACAGGTCGACCGCGTGCCCCAGCAGCTTGCCGGTATGTCGGTCAAAGATCTCCAGATAGAAGATCGAGTCGTGGCGATCGTATTTGCGTTGTTCGGACATGTCGGACTCCGGATCAATGCCCACCGAGCTTGCGGTCGAAGAAATCGGTGATGGTTCGGTACACGTGCAGGCGCGGGCCTTCGCCGGCAATGGCGTGCTTCTCGCCCGGATAGGTCATCAGCTCGAAGGGAAAGGCGCGTGCCTGCAGCTGGTGCATCAACCGGGTCGAGTGGGTGAACAGGACGTTGTCGTCGGCCATGCCGTGGACCAGCAGAAGCGAATCGACGATGGCGTCGGAGTAGGTCAGCACATCGCCGCGCTCATAAGCCTGCGATTGCTCCTGCGGCCGGCCCATGTAGCGTTCGGTGTAGTGGGTGTCGTAGAGCGACCAGTCGGTGACCGGAGCCACCGCCGCGCCGGCGGCGAACTCACCGGGGTACTGTGCCAGGGCCATCAGGCTCATGTAGCCGCCGTAGCTCCAGCCGAAAATGCCGATGCGATCGGGGTCGACGAAGTTCTGTGAACGCAGCCAGTCGATGCCCACCATCTGATCCGGCATCTCCACCTGGCCGAGCTTGAGGTGGGCGGCTTCCTGGAAGGCCTTGCCCTGTCGCTCCACACCGCGGTTGTCGAGCGAGAAGACGACATACCCACGCCGCGCCATGTACTGGTCGATGAGCAGTCGCCGCGACCAGCTGTCGGTGACCATGCGGTGCGTCGGTCCGCCGTAGACGTGAACGAATACCGGATAGCGCTTGTCGGCATCGAAGTCGGCCGGCCGGATCAGGCGGTAATGGAGTTCATGACCCTGTGGCGCAATGATGGTGCCGAACTCGGTCGGTCGGTGGCCGCGGAGATAGGGTGCGTAGGGATGCTGGTCGTCGAGCCGGTTTTCGACCAGCCAGGCCAGGCGCGCCCCGTCGACATCATGCAGCGACAGTTGCGGCGGCTGGCGGCTGCTGGAATAGGTGTCGACGTAGACTCGCGCCGCCGCATCCATGCTCACCTCATGCCAGCCTGAGCGCCGCGAGATTCGGTTGACCACCTCCGGCGATCGCGTGATCAGCGACTGACGATACAGCTGCTTTTCGCTTGGCGAGACTTGTGCGGCGGTGAAGTAGATCATGCCCAGTTCCTCATCGACGCCGGTCAATGCATCGACCTGCCACTGGCCGGCGGTCAGCCGCCGAATGATCTCGCCGTCGAGATCGTAGAGGTAGAGGTGCCGGAACCCATCGCGCTCGGATGACCAGATGAATGCTGGCATTTGCCTGAGAAAGTGCAGATCGTCATGCAGGTTGACCCAGGTGTCGCTGGTTTCGCTCAGCAGGGTGCGGGCCCTGCCGCTGTCGCTGTCGGCCAGCAGCAGCTCGAGACGCTGCTGATCGCGGCTTTGGCGCTGAAAGCTCAGCCGCTGTGAGTCGGGCAGCCACTGCACCCGCGGAATGTAGATGTCGTGTTCGTCGCCCAGGTTCATCCAGCGCGTTTCGCCGGTGGCAATGTCGATCACGCCCAGTCGATAGTGGACGTTGTCGGTGCCGGCACGGGGATAGCGTTGCTCGACCATCTCGATGCGCTCGGCCTCGACCTCGTAGCGGCGAGTGACCGCAACCGGCGCCTCGTCGATCTGCAGAAACGCCAGTTTCCGGCCGTCGGGTGACCACCAGAAACCCGTCGAACGGCCCATTTCTTCCTGGGCGATGAATTCGGCCACGCCGTTGGCAACGGTATCGCTGGCGCTGTCGGTCAGCGCCCGGTCCTGGCCGGATTCGAGCTCGACCAGCCACAGGTCACGCTCGCGCACAAAAGCCACGTGCCGGCCGTCGGGAGCGATCTGCGGGTCGGTATCGAAGGCCGTGGTGTCGGTGAGCTGCCTTACCTCGGCGTTGTCGGCGTGCATGTCGAGTACAAACAGGTCGCCGCCGATGGGAAACAGCAGGAAGCGTCCGTCGGCCGACCAGCGATAGTCGACGATGCCGCGCAGATCGGCGATGCGTTCGCGCTCGCGGCGAGCCTCTTCGGCGGCGGACAGCGCGCGCTGTTCGGGCATCACCGCATCGGCGCTGACCAGCACGCGCATGCTGCGCTCTTCGATGTGGAACTCCCACAAGTCCAGCAGCTGACGATCGTCCTCGCGGCCTCGCAGAAACGTGACTCGGTCGCCCGCCGGCGAGAGTTCGGCGCGACGCAGCGTGGGTCCGGCCAGATTCGGGCTGGCGAAAATGCGTTCGAGGTCAAGCGTCTCGCCCCGGGCCGAAGCCAGCGGCGTGGCAGACAGCAGCAGGAAGAGCAGTGCGGGCAGGGCGCGGTTGAGCATGGTCGGGTCGGGGGCTGCGTTAAAATTCCCTATTGTCGGGCGCTGCCGGCCGGAAGGCAAATCGTCGGCGGCTGGAAAATAGGCCTTGCCGATCCCATTTCACAGTGCCGAAGGTTTAACATGCACACGGCTTGAATGATCAAAGTGGTTCAATCATGAGTTCAGTCATGCACAGCAACTATCCCGAGTCTCCCGCGCAGCTGCCCTACGACGACGCCGTTCGTGCGCGAACCGACGGCCTCCATGAGCGCATCAGCGATGTCGTGCCCGAGGCGGAATGGCCACTGCACGCTCCGCTGATTGACGCCATCAACCGCCTGAAGGCCGAGCGCAATGCCGTGATCCTGGCGCACAATTACATGACGCCGGAGATTTTCAACTGCGTGGGCGACATCACCGGTGATTCGCTCAGGCTGGCGCAGGTAGCTGCCGAGGCCGAGCAGGACATCATCGTTCAGGCCGGGGTGCACTTCATGGCCGAAACGGCAAAGATCCTGTCGCCCGAAAAGACCGTGCTGATTCCCGACCTGGAAGCCGGCTGCTCGCTGGCATCGTCGATCACGGGTGAAGACGTCAGGCGTATCCGGGCGGCTTATCCGGACTATCCGATCGTGACCTACGTGAACACGTCCGCCGAGGTCAAGGCCGAGTCCGATATCTGCTGCACCTCATCCAACGCCGTGGCGGTGGTCGAGGCGGCTGCGGCGCAGTGGGGCAGCGATACAGTCATCATGATTCCCGACGAGTACCTGGCGAAAAACGTGGCCAGCCAGACCGAAGTGCGCATTCTCACCTGGCGTGGGGACTGCGAAGTGCACGAGAAATTCACCCGCAGTGAAATCGAGAACCTGCGTAACGAGCATCCGGACGCAATGATCATCACCCATCCGGAATGCCCGCCGGACGTGCTTCGGGCCGCCGACTTCGCCGGCTCCACCGGCGCCATGGCCAATTTCGTTGCCGAGCATCGACCGAAGAAGGCGATTCTGATTACCGAGTGCTCGATGAGCGACAACGTGGCCGTGGCCAACCCCGGCACACAGTTCATTCGCCCGTGCAATCTCTGCCCCTACATGAAGCGCATCACGCTGGAAAACATCTATCGCTCGCTGCGCGACATGCGCTTCGAGATCCATGTCTCTGCTGACGTTGCCGAGCGCGCGCGGGCCAGCCTCCAGGCCATGCTCGATCTGCCCGGCAGCGGCAAGCCGCCGGCGTTCGATACCGCCGGACCCGAGCGCGGCGCTGACTACGTCAGCGTGTGATGCCTTGGGCTCGTCGCCGATCATCGTGGTCGGCTCCGGCATTGCCGGCCTGTGGACAGCGCTGAATGCCGCTCCGCGGCCGGTGATGGTCGTCACGGCCGGCGCCCTGGGCCGTCAATCCTCGAGTGAGTGGGCCCAGGGCGGGATTGCCGCCGCCCTTGATGGCGACGACACGCCCGACCAGCATGCCGCCGATACGGTTGCAGCGGGTGCCGGGCTGGTTGATCCGGGCGTGGCCGCTGCGCTGACTTGCCGCGTTGTCGAACAGATCGAGGCGCTCTTGCGCCTGGGCGTGCCGTTCGAACAGCAGAGCAATGGTCGCTGGGCGCTGTCGCGCGAGGCCGCGCACTCGCGCGCCCGGGTCGCGCGAATAGGCGGGGATCGCGCTGGCGCGACCATTGTGGGGGTCCTCGTTGCCGCCGCAAGGCGAGCCGCGCACATCACGCTCTGTGAACACGCTTCGGTGATCGGGCTGCTCGCCGGCCAGAACGGCGAGTGTGGCGGTGTGGTTGTTGCCACCGGCAGTGGTCGGCTGCAGGCGCTGGCCGGCCATGCCACGGTGCTTGCTACCGGCGGGGTCGGAGGACTTTATGCATTGACCACCAACCCGCTGGGCAGCCAGGGCCAGGCGCTGGCCTGGGCCGCGCGACTGGGAGCGACCGTCCGCGACGCCGAATTCGTCCAGTTTCATCCCACCGCGATTGATATCGGCCATGATCCGGCGCCGCTGGCGACCGAGGCGTTACGCGGTGAAGGCGCTGTCCTGGTTGACCGCTTCGGCGAACGCTTCATGCCGGCGCTGCATCCTCGGGCCGAACTGGCCCCGCGTGATGTCGTGGCGCGTGCGGTTCATCGCCAGGTGCAGTCGGGCGCGGGCGCTTTTCTGGACGCGCGCCAGGCGATTGGCGACGACTTTCCCCAGCGTTTCCAGCGGGTCTTTCGCGCCTGTCGTTGCGCCGGGATCGATCCTCGCCGTGAGCCGATTCCGGTGGCGCCCGCAGCGCATTATCATATGGGCGGCATTGCCGCCGGGCTGGACGGCTGTACTGATGTTGCTGGCCTGTATGCCGTCGGTGAGGCTGCCTGTACCGGTGCGCACGGCGCCAATCGCCTGGCCTCCAACTCTCTGGCCGAAGCGCTGGTCATGGGGGCACTGGCGGGTAAGGGGCTGGCTGCTGCGGGTCCGGCGGCGTCATCGTCCGCCGTGCCCGGTTACGCACCGGTGTTGCCGTCGCAGTCGCTGGAGCGACTGCGGCGAGGCATGGCCGCGCATGCCGGCGTGGAACGCAGCGGCGCCGGGCTGAACCAGCTGCTTGCGCTCATCGACGAACTCGAGCATGCGCGGGGCTCTGCCGATGCGCTGGTGACCAGCCGGCTGATCGTCAGCGCCGCCTTGAGCCGATGTCAAAGCCGCGGCGCGCATTTTCGCAGTGACAGCCCCGAGCAGACTGCGGCGGGTGAATCGAGTCGCCGGGCACTCGCATCGACCCCGCCGGTGGACCGCCCCCATTTTCCCGGTTGACCGTCCTCATTTCCAAGGAATCGAAACGCATGACTGACCGACGCCCGCGAAACCCGTACACCGACATCGTTGCGACCGCCCTGGCCGAAGATCTGGGGGGCCGCGGGGATGTCACGACCCTGGCTACGGTGCCGGCCGATGCGGTGGGACGTTTCCGCCTTGCCGCGCGCCAGGCCGGCGTTCTTGCCGGCACCGCCGCGGCTGCAGAAACCTTTGCCCGCGTCGACCCCGGCATTGAGCTGAACTGGCGCCAGGCGGATGGCGATGCGCTTGCCCCGGGAAGTGTGGTCGCCGACCTGCACGGCCCGGCCGGGGCCATTCTGACCGCCGAGCGTACGGCGCTGAATTTTCTCGGTCGGCTCAGCGGCATCGCCACGCTGACGCGAAAATTCGTTGATGCGGTTTCCGGGACGCGGGCGGGCATTGCCCACACGCGCAAGACCACCCCGGGCCTGCGCGCGCTGGAACTGGAGGCGGTCATCGCCGGTGGCGGCGTGCGTCATCGCTTCGGGCTCGATGACGCCATTCTCATCAAGGACAATCACGTGGCCGTCGCCGGCGGCGTTGATACCGCGGTAGCGCGCGCCCGCGCCTGGGCCGGCCACATGCTGCGCGTGGCCGTCGAGATCGACGCACTCGATCAACTCGACGACGCACTCGCGGCCGGTGCCGACAGCATTCTGCTGGACAACTTCAGCAACGCCGACCTGAAGCGGGCAGTGGCGCGCTGCCAGGGGCAGGGCGTGACGCTGGAGGCGTCAGGCAATGTGCGCATCGATACCGTCGCTGCAATCGCGCAAACCGGCGTGGATGTCATCTCCATCGGCGCGTTGACGCACTCTGCGCCCTGCCTGGATCTGGGGCTGGACGATCACGGTTCCTGAGTGCTCAGTGCTCCGCAGAGAAAGATGCCCGAGAGCGACTGCGCGGCCGGGCATCAGGTCCAGCGGTCGGAGCGGGCGCTCTGCCAGGCCTCACTGAACGCGCCGTGGCCGTTGCTGCTGTCGAGTAGCTGCCCGGGCTCGAGAAAGGTATAGAGGTCGGCGAAGCTGACTGCCCGAAGGTCGCGTTCGCGGCGATAGATGTGGTGGGGCTTGACTTCGTCGGGGTGTTTGAGCCCCATGGCCGAGAGCATCTTGACCAGCGCCTCGATGGTGCGCTGATGATAGCGCTTGACCCGCGGCAGCTTGTCTTCGACCACCAGTCCGCGCTTGAGCGCCGGATCCTGGGTGGTGATTCCGGTCGGGCAGGTATTGCTGTTGCATCGCAGCGACTGGATGCAACCCAGGGCAAACATCATTGCCCGCGCGCTGTTGCAGCCGTCGGCGCCCAGCGCCAGCGAGCGGATCAGGTGAAAGGCGCTGAGAATCTTGCCGCTGCTGATGACACGGATATCCTCGCGCAGGCCGGTGCCGGTGAGGATGTCGTGCACCAGCACGATGGCGTCGCGCTTGGGCATGCCCAGTGAATTGGAAAACTCCAGCGGCGCGGCGCCGGTGCCGCCCTCGCCACCATCGACGGTGATGAAGTCGGGTCGGATGCCGGTGTCGAGCATGGCTCGGCAGATGGCAAGAAAGTCGTTGATGCGGCCCATGCAGAACTTCATGCCTACGGGCTTGCCGTCGGCCAGCTCGCGCATTCGGCCAATGAACTCCATCAGCTCGGCCGGCGTGGAAAAAGCGCTGTGCGCCGGCGGCGAGATACAGGGCTCTCCCATCGGCACGCCGCGGGCTTCGGCGATTTCGCGGCTCACCTTGGGGGCCGGCAGAATCCCGCCCGCGCCGGGTTTGGCGCCCTGCGAGAGCTTGAGCTCGATCATGCGGATGCTTTCTCCGGCCGCGACCTGCTCGAACCGCTCCGGGTCGAACCGACCCTCTGGAGTGCGGCAGCCGAAGTAGCCGCTGCCGATCTGCCAGATCAGATCGCCACCATGCTCCAGATGGTAGCGCGAGACCCCGCCTTCGCCGGTGTTGTGAGCAAAGCCGCCGGCTTTCGCGCCGCCGTTGAGTGCCAGTATCGCGTTGGAGGACAGCGCGCCGAAGCTCATCGCCGAGATGTTGAGCAGTGAAGATGAATAGGGCTGGCGGCAGTCCTTGCCGCCGATGTCAATGCGCGGCTCGTGTTCGAGCGGCGGCACCGGCACCGTGCAGTGCGCCGCCCACTCGTAGCCGGGGCTGTAGACATCGCGATGGGTGCCGAACGGCCGGGTTTCGAGATCGCCCTTGGCGCGCTGGTAGATGAGCGAGCGGTACTCGCGCTCGACCGGGTAGGCGTCCAGGTTGCTCTCGACCAGGTACTGCTGGATTTCGGGCCGGATATGCTCGATCAGGTAACGAAAGTGGCCAATGATGGGGAAGTTGCGCAGCACCGTGTGCTCGGTCTGCATGGCGTCGTGAATGCCCAGCGCCAACAGCGGTGCAATCACGAGCAGGGTCCACCAGACGGGTGGCCACATCAGCCCGAGCAAACCGATGAATGCCGCTGCAATGAGCAGGATGACGAAGGTGTATTGTCGTGCCATGCGGCAAGTCTAGCGTACCCAGCCGTGGATTCCGTGACTTTCAACGAGTCGGGAAAACGCCTGGCTGCGGGGCGATGCTCGCCGGGAATGCTGATGGCTTCGCCAGCGGCGGGAGCGCGCGCGGCAGCCTTCGGGTTTCAGCCGAGTGACGGCGCATGACGATACCGGATCAGCGGCTTCTTGCCCGGCTGTAGCGTCACCACCCGATTGCGGCCCATGTCCTTGGCTTCGTAGACGGCCTGATCGGCGGTACGGATGACGTCTTCGAGGCTGGCGTTGTCGCCGGGCTCGGCCGCGGTCACGCCCAGGCTTGCGGTGATGCTCAGGCCAGCGGGCTGCAGCGATTCCAGCGCGCTTCGCAGCTGCTCGGCCCGGCGTGTTGCGACCTCCAGCGGGCAGCCGGGCAGCACCAGCAGCAGCTCTTCGCCGCCAAAGCGCACGGCAAAGTCTTCGTTGCGACACGAGCGGGTCAACAGATCGCCCACCTGGCTGAGTACCTCGTCTCCCATCAAGTGGCCGTGCTGGTCATTGACCCGCTTGAAATGATCGATATCGATGAGGATCAGACTCAGCCCGGCCTTGTCCTGGCCCTCACGCCGGTCCAGTTGCCGGGTGAAGTCGCTCAGGGCATTGCGGTTGTGCAGGCCGGTCAGCGGGTCGGTCATGGCCATGTCATAGAGCTGCAGGCCCTGCTGCTGTACCTGCTCGAACAGCTGCTTGTTGACGATCAGGTTGCTGATCCGCGCGCGCGCCTCTTCCATGATGACCGGCTTGTTGATGAAGTCGTTGACGCCCAGCCGGAACAGCTCGACTCGCCGCACCGGATCTTCCAGGCCCGACATCGCCAGGATAGGCAGACGGGTCTTGTCGGGGTAGTGCTCTCTGAGCCGGCTGACCAGCGCGACGCCGCTCATGTCGCCCTCGACCAGGATGTCGCTGATGACCATGTCGTGGCGATCCGCATCAAAAGCCTCCCAGGCGCTGGCCGCGCTGCGAAAGTGGTCGACTTTCAGGTTCATCTTGCCGAGCAGATGAATCATGATGCGGCTGACTGTGGGGCTGTCCTCGACATACAGCACCCGGCCCGACGTGGGATCGGCCAAAGACTGGCCGCCGCGGCTGAAACGGCGGGCCCGGTTGAAAAGCTGCTGAATATCGGTCTTGGCGTGAATATCGGTGACGCCGGCTTCGAAAGCGCGTCGCCGCGCCTCCTTGTCTTCGATCGAGGTGAGGAGGATCACCGGCAGATCGCGTCCGTTGGGAAGTTTGCGCGCCTGGCGGGTGAATTCGATGCCGTCGGTATCGGGCAGGGAGAGGGAAACGCAGACCATGTCCACACGCCGGGCCCGGATTCGCTCGAGGCCGGCTTCGCCGTCTTCGCAGAGCAGGGCCTCGTGCCCGGCGCGCTGCATCAGACGCTGCCAGATGGCACGAAACACCTTGGAATGATCGACGACCAGTATTTTCAACGCCTGTCCTTGGCCGAAGCAGCACAACTTCGTCGGCTGTCAAACATAGCACAGCCGGCGGCGCTGCGATTTGCCGGGCAGCCAGGAGATTTTGCATTCAGCCGCGCCGGACACGGCAGCAGCCGGGCCGCGGAACGCCGCTGCGACAATCTTGCGGCAGGCCTTGCTTGTCAAGGATTGTCTTTTCCCGACAGGCGGCAGATGCAGTATGCTTTGCCGTCTTTGTAAACAGTTCGGAGCACAAATGCCCAGAGTCAGTGAAATCAAGCGTGGCCAGGTTGTTGAATACGAAGACGCGGTTTACACAGTGCTCAGCATCGATCGCTCGGCGCCCACGGCGCGCGGTGGCGGAACGCTGTATCGGTTCAAGCTGCAAGCCATTCCCGGTGGCGGGCGCAAGGACGTCACCCTCAAGGGTGATGACGTACTCAAGGAAGCCGATCTGGTGCGTCGCCAGAGTGAGTTCTCTTATCGCGATGGCGATCAGTTCGTGTTCATGGACAGCGAGGATTTCAGCCAGTATCTGATTTCACAAGAGGCGGTGGGGGATGCCCTCGACTTCATTACTGACGGCCTTCAGGGGATTTTTGTGCTGCTCATCGACGACGCGCCGGTCGCCATTCAACTGCCGCAGTCAGTGGTGCTGGAGGTGACCGACACCGCGCCGGTGATGAAAGGGGCTACCGCGGCCAAGTCGAACAAGCCGGCGACGCTGGAGACTGGCCTGGAGCTGCAGGTTCCCGACTACATCACGCCCGGTGAAAAGGTGCGCGTCAACACCGAAACCCGCGAGTTCATGAGCCGGGTCTGAATCATGGGTGACAACGACCTGCAGTCCAGACTCGATGCGCTGCGAGGCGAGCTCGATGGTGTTGACGAAAAGTTGATCGAGCTGGCCTCACGGCGCCAGCAGCTGGTTGCCGACATCGGCCGGCTCAAGAAAAGTCACGGGCGGCAGCTGCGCGATTTCCAGCGTGAGCGTCAGGTGCTCGATGGCGTGCGCCAGGCGGCTCAGGCCCGGGGCCTGGATCCGGCGCTGGCCGAAGACCTCTTCCAGCGCCTGATCGAAGCCTCTTTGACTCGCCAGGAGCAGGACCGGCTGCGCCTGGCGCAGCACGGGCGCGGCCGGCGCGCGCTGCTGATCGGCGGCGCCGGGCGCATGGGGCGCTGGCTGGCGGATTTTCTCGACGGCCAGGGGTTTGACGTGCTCGTCGCCGATCCGGCGGCCGAGCCCGGCGATCGCGCGCACTTTGCGGACTGGCGTGATGCGCCAGCCGATGTGGCGATCATCGTCATTGCTGCACCGCTGCGGGCCTCGGCCCGGATTCTCGAAGAGCTGGGGCAACGTGAAACCGATGCCCTGGTGTTCGATATTGGCTCCCTCAAGTCGCCGCTGATCCCGGCGCTCAGAGCCACTGCCGAAGCCGGGCTCAGGATCTGCTCGGTCCATCCCATGTTCGGGCCCGACACCCATCTGCTGTCGGAAAAGCATGTGCTGCTCATGGACGTGGGCAACCGTGAGGCCGTTGATGCCGCCGCCGCGCTGTTTGCCGACACGCTCGCAGAGGTGGTCGAGATCGATGTCGACGAACACGATCGGCTGATGGCGCCGGTGCTGGGCTTGTCGCACGCGCTGAGCGTCGTGTTCTTCACGGCCCTGGCCGATAGCGGCCTGCCGGCTGAACGTCTGGCCGGCCTGTCGAGCACCACTTTCGACCGTCAGCTGGCCATCGCGCGTGATGTCGTGGGCGAGAACCCCGACCTCTATTTCGAGATCCAGGCGCTCAATCGCTACGGTGATCAGGTGCGCGGGCAGCTCAAGCAGGCTGTCGAGCGGTTTGTCGAAGCGGTGGCAGACGAGGACGCCGACGCATTCCGCGACCTCATGACGCGCGGCCGGGATTATCTTTCCGATCTGTAAAGGACCGCTGCCAGAGCTGTGTGCCAGCGACATCAGCCGGCGCGAAGCCGGATCGCGTTCAGCCGTACTCGTGCCGGCTCAAGCGGTGAAGTGCTCGTCGAGGTAGCGATTGATCTGTTTCTCGACGGCCGGCTGCAGGTAGGCGAACAGGAAGGCAAGCCGGGCGCGTACGTGGATGCACCGGTCGTCGACGTCGATTCGACCGTTGACCCCGGGGCGATCGAACACGATGGTGTCGCCGTCCCAGCCGTAGTTGACGCTGAACCTTGCAGCAAGCTCGCGGGCCAGCTCATCGGCAGTGTGTTGCGCATCTTCCAGGCTCATGGAGTGCGGCTTGCGAATGTCGATACTCATGGTTGTTGGTTGTGCGCAGCAACCCAGCGGGCGAATTCTTCGGCCGGCAACGCCTTGCTGTAGAGAAACCCCTGGACGAGATCGCAACCGGCCCGGGAAAGATAGTCGCGCTGGTTTGCGGTTTCGACACCCTCGGCGACCGTGCTCAGCCCGAGGCTGTGGGCGAGGTGGATGATGGCCATGACAATGGCTTCGCTTTCGCTGTGTTGCTCCAGATCATGGATGAAGGAACGGTCGATCTTGAACTGATCGATCGGAAAACGTCGCAGGCAGGCAAGTGAAGAATAGCCGGTGCCGAAGTCGTCGATGGAAATGCCCAGGCCAAGCGCCTTGAGCCGGCCGAGGATGCCCGCCGCTTCGGCGACGTTGTCCATCACCACCGACTCGGTGATTTCCAGACGCATCCAGGTGGCCGGCACGCTGGCGCGCTCCAGCGCCGAGACGATGTGCTCGCCCAGGCGCGGGTCACGAAACTGTCGCGCTGACAGGTTGACGGCAATGTGCAACTTGGCGCCGTTGGCATGCCACTTGCCGACCTGCCTTGCCGCCTGCTCGAGCACCCATTGGCCCAGCGGAATGATCAGGCCGTTATCTTCGGCTATCGGAATGAACTCGTCGGGCGCAACCCAGCGCTCGCCATCGTACCAGCGCAGCAGCGCTTCAGCACCGATGACCCGGCCGCTTGCAAGGGCAATCACGGGCTGATAGTGGAGCTGTATCTCGAGCCCGTCGACGGCGCGTCTGAGCCTGGATTCCAGGTCGACTCGCTGCAGCGCCAGGGCATTCATGTCATTGGTATAGAAGCGAAACTGATTGGTGCCGAATTGCTTGGCTCGGTACATTGCGATGTCGGCGTTGCGCAGCAGGGTGTTGTAGTCCTCGCCGTTGCCGGGGGAGATGCTGATGCCAACGCTGGCCGTGATGTTCATCTCGCGGCCGTCCACCCGGAACGGCGGCTCGAATGCCGTAAGCACCGCAGTCGCGTGGCCCGGCAGCTCGTCCGGGTTGTCGATATCGGTCAGCAGGATGACGAATTCATCGCTGGTCAGCCGGGCCACGGTGTTGCGGGACTCGACCTGCTGTCGCAAACGCCGCGAGACCTCGCGCAGCACGGAGTCGCCGGCAGAACGGCCCAGGCTGTCATTGATGCGTTTGAACTGGTCGAGATCGACGAACAGCAGCGCAATATGGTGGTGGTTGTGCCGGGCCGAAGCCAGTGCCCGTTCGACCCGATCCTGCAGCAGATTGCGGCTGGCCAGGCCGGTGAGCGCGTCCTGGCTGTACTGGCGCTCGAGCTGTTCCTGATACTGCTTGCGCTCGGTAACGTCGTTGATGATGCCGACAAAGTGGCTGACCCTGCCCTTGCTGTCGAAGACCGGAGCCACCGTGAGCTCATTCCAGAAGGGCGTGCCGTCCTTGCGGTAGTTGCGCAGCAGCGCTTTGCCCTCCTGGTGGCGACGAATCGCCTGGCGGAGTTCGAACAGCTCACGCTGGTTCGTGTCTTCACCCTTGAGGAAGTTGGGGTCGCGGCCCATCACCTCCTCGCGCGTGTAGCCGGTGATCTGCTCGAAGGCGCTGTTGACATACACCAGCGGCGTGCCCGAGTGGCCCGCCGAGGTGATCATCACGCCGTTGGGAGAGGCCTCGATGGCCCGTCGACTGAGGCGATTGAATTCTTCGGCCGATTTCAGGTTGGCTTCGGCTGCCTGCCTGAGCGACTCGCGATGGTAGCTTTCGAGCGCGTACGACAGGTCGGCGGCGACCTCTTCCACCAGGCGGCTCATGGCCGAGTCGAAGAAGTCCGTATCCGAGGAGAACAGGCTGATGGCGCCGACGATTTCGCCGTTCGCGCGCAGCGGGCAGGCAGCCGCCGAACGCAGGCCCAGCTCACCGAACAGTTCGTGGTTGTCAGCCAGCCGGGCCTCGGCTGCAAGGTCGTTGCTGAGGAAGTTGCGGCCTTCGCCGATGGCAATTTCGACGGGCTTGTCGAGCGGCTGTTCGATCACGATCGACGTCACGTCCTTGAACAAATCCGGATGGTCGCCATCATGGGCGGCCACCCGGACCGTCTTGCCGTCGTCGCCCAGCAGACCGATCCAGGCCAGCGAAAGACCGCCGCGCTCGACGACAATGCGGCAAGCTCCTTCGAGCAAAGCCTGGCGGGAATGACCTTGCACGATCAGCTTGTTGATTGCGCTCAGCGCCGAGTACAGGCGGTTGAGCCGCTTAACCTGCGACTTCGCCGACTGCAGCTCGGTCACCCGCTGCGCCAGCTCGGCGCTGCGCGCTTCCAGCTTGCGCACCAGCGCCTGGTTGTAACGACGCTCGGCCTCCACGCCTCCGGTTTCCGGTCGACGCGGCATCTCTGATCGGTTGCTGGCACCGTCGAGCACCGTCTGGAGTCGTTTGATGAACACCTGCGGTTCGGTCGGCTTGATCAGGAAGGCATCGGCGCCAAGGTCGCGTGCCAGGCGCTCGTCTTCGGTCTGTGTATAGGTTGCCGTATAGACCAGGAAGGGAACGTCGGCCAGGCGTCGATCGGCTTTCCACTCGCGCAGCAGCGTGTAGCCGTCCATGATGGGCATGAGCAGATCACTGATGACCACATCGGGTCGGCGGCGCCGCGCCTGTTCGAGCGCCATGGCGCCGTTTTCAGCCTCGCTGACCTCAAAGCCGTTGGCGCTCAGCAGCGAGCGCAGCAGGTAACGGTTCTGTTCGTGGTCGTCGACAATCAGCGCGTGGCTCATCCGCTTTTCTCCGCGTACCGTTCCACCTGCTCGACAAAAGTGTCCGGGTCGATCGGTTTCTCCACATAGCCCGTGCAGCCGGCGGCCAGGCAGTCCTCACGATCGCCGGGCATGGCATAGGAGGTGACGGCAATGATCGGCGTGGCTTGCAGATCGCCGCAGGCTCTGAGCCGGCGAGCCACTTCGTAGCCGTCCATTCCGGGCAGCTGGATATCGAGCAGGATCAGATCCGGGTTTTCTTCAGCGGCAAGCTGCAGGCCGGATGGGCCGTCGTGGGCCGGAATCACCTGCCACTGCCGGGCCCTGAGCAGATAGCTCACCAGGTAGGCATTCTGTTCATTGTCCTCGATCAGCAGGACCTTGCCTTTCACGTCGTCGCTCCGTGGGCGGCCTGCGGGAGCGGAAGCCGCAGCGTGATGCTTGTGCCAACGCCCCAGCGGCTCGAGACTTCGATAGTGCCGTTCATCATTTCCGTCAGCCGACTGCAGATGGCCAGGCCCAGACCGGTGCCTTCGTGTCTGCGAGACAGCGTGGAGTCGATCTGTCGGAAGGGCTTGAACAGATTCTGCATGTCTTCTTCCCGAATGCCACTGCCGGAATCACGAATGGTGATCACCAGTGGGTTGTGCGCCGGTTGGGCCTGTGTGTCGACTGCAGTTTTCACCTCGACGTCCACCGATCCCGAGTCGGTGAACTTGATCGCGTTTTCGACCAGATTGATCAGGATCTGCTCGAAGCGCCGCTCATCGCCGACGCGAACGCCGGGGTCATCCAGGTGCTCAACGCTCAGTGCGATGCCCTTGCGCTCGGCCAGCGGGCGCAAGGGGTTGATCACCCTGTCAATCGACAGGGATACGGCGAATGCCTTTTCGGAGAGCGTCATTTCGTCAGCCTCGATGCGCGAGATATCGAGAATGTCGTTGATCAGCATCAGCAGGTGCTGTGAGCTGTCGCGCACCATGGTCAGCTGCCGGGCCTGCTCAGCGTTCAGGGGGCCGGCCAGCTGCTGCAGCAGAATGCCGGTAAATCCGATGATGGAATTCAGCGGGGTGCGCAGCTCGTGGCTCATGGTGGCCAGAAACGCGGTCTTGACGCGATCGGCCGCCTGGGCGCGATCGCGGGCAATGCCCAGTTCGTTCTCGACGCGCTTCTGTTCCTTGATGTCGACCAATAGACCGACGATGCCCAGATATTGCCCGCTTGGCCCCTGGATGGGTGCTGCCGAATACAGCATCGGGCCCTGACTGCCGTCGGCGAAGGTCAGTGCGATCTCCTGCTTCACCGAACCACCCTGTTCCAGCAGCCGGCGCTGCTCTTCCTCGAAGGCCTCACGCTGACTGTGCGGCAGGTAATCCAGTTCGGAGATGCACTTGCCGCTGATGTCGCTGCGCTTGAGTCCGAAGGCGCTTTCATAGGCTTTGTTGCAGCCGGTAAAGCGCAGCTGCGTGTCCTTGTAGTAGATCAGACTCGGGATATGATCGATCAGCGACTGGAAGAAAGCGGAGGTCTCGCGCAGCTCCCGGGTACGTGCATCCACCCGGCGCTCAAGCTCTAGGGTGTGCCGTCGCGACTGCGCTTGGATCTCGCGGTTGCGTGCCCGCAGACGGCTGCTCATGATCAGCACGGTGGCCAGTCCGGCAATCAGCAGCAGCGCTACTGCCACGGCAACCCAGGGCAGCCAGGACAGTACCTGATGGCCGGATACCTGCTCCAGCGGCGTCGGCCAGGCGGGCCAGGCCGCAGTGGCTGCCAACAGCAGCACACCAGGAGCGCTGAAGACTCTCCTGCAATGTTGCCGGGCTGCGGTCTGTCCGGCCTGGAGCCGGCCGCGTGTAGAAGCCACCTGTTCTGCCACTGAGGCCCTCCCGCACCAGAGTGTAAGCTGGTGACCAGCATACGGAAAACCGCCAGAGTTTGCCATTGAGGCGCCAGGCCAGCGTTGTGTTATCCGTCAGAGCACGCTGCGCGGCGGCAGCAGCACGCTGGCAAGGATCATGCCCGTGGTCAGCGCGATTGCGGTGACGCCGGCGAGAACGCCGGTTTCCAGCCCGGCGACCACGTCGTCTTGCAGCAGCGTGGCCAGGCTCCTCAGGCCGATGCTTCCGGGCACCAGCAGAATCAGGCCCGGAATATGAAGAATCGAGGAGGGGCGCCCCGAGAACTGTACGTAGAGATTGCCGGCCAGACCAACGGCAATGCCACCGAAAAAAGCGCCGATGATGGGGGCTTCCAGCCAGCCGCCAAGGCTGGCGCCGATCCAGGCGATGAACGACACCAGAAGAATCCAGATCCAGTCGCGCGTGTGAGCCTGGATCAGCATCATCAGCCCGCCAGCCGCGCAGACCAGGCCGGGCAGCGGCATCCAGGCAGGCCGGAACGATGATTCCGTCAGCGGAACGGCTCCGACAATGGCCTGCCCGGCCATGCCGCCCAGCACCAGACCGAAGGCCAGCAGGGCGAAGATGGTGACCGCAAACGACAGCCGCGACGATCCCGAAACCAGGTGGCCGGTGGAAAGCTCACGCGCCGCGGTGGTCAGATCCATGCCGGGCAGCAGGGGAATGATGGCCGCGAGGACGGCGGGCATCAGCGCCGTGCTGCCGTCGAACCCGCACCACAGGGAGCCGAGAAAGGCAATCAGCGCCGAGACCATGGGCATGATCAGGCGTGCGCGCTCGACATGCTGACGCATCCACCAGATGCTCAGGCCGGCCACCGCGCCCAGGGGTGCTGCCAGCAGCGTTTCGCGCCAGCCGCCGCCAAGGATTGGAGTCACGCCGCCGCCGATGAGCACGAAGGCCAGCACTTCCAGCCAGGCACCATAGAGCGGCGGCGCGCTGTCTATGGCGTGAACACGCTCATCGGCCTGCTGCGGGGTGGTGCGGCCGCTGTCGAGGTCGTCCATGACCTCGGCCAGATCGGCCAGCTTGGAGAGGTTGGCCGATCCCGGCTCGCAGCGCGCCAGAAAGGTTTCCTGCCGGTCGCCGTCCTTCAGGGAAATGATCAACGCCGTGGGCGTGGAGAAGAACTCGGCCTGCAGGCCAAGACGCTCGGCCATGATCTTCATGGCCGACTCCAGCCGATGAGCCGGCGAGCCCACGTTCAGCAGGGCGCGCCCGAGGTTGAGCACCAGCCGAACGTGGCGACTGGACAGGTCGGAAGGCTCCGTGCCGGTGGGGTCTTCAAGCGCTTTGTTCACCGATGTCTCCGAGGAATCTCAGCGAGTTCCCCGGAAGTGTCGCACAATTCAGCGCCGGTGCCGCGCAAGCTGCGTTACATGTGGCGTGCCCGGCTGAGTGCGTACCGGCGCAGAGCTGTCGCCGGTGTGGCCGTGGATCACTGGCGAAGCAACGATTCGGCGCGAGGATTGTTGACCCGGCACGAATGCGATCTGCATTCGTGCCGGGTCGGCAGGGGTGGGTTAGCGGCGGGTCTCGCTGACGCGCTCGCCTTCGATGACGGTGCCGATTGCATGGGTGGTGAATTCGAACGGATCGCCGTCGAACAGGGCAACGTCGCCGTCCTTGCCCACTTCCAGCGAACCGACGCGGTCGGCCAGGTTGAGAATGCGTGCCGGCGCCATGGTGACCATCTCCAGCGCCTGCTCAAAGGTAGCGCCGTGGGGCAGGGTCATGGCGGCTTCCAGCAGCACCACGCGGGTCTTGGGTACATAACCCTCGAAACCCGACTGCATGGCAACCTCGATGCCCGCGTCCATCAGCTGTGCGGCGGTGGTGAAAGCCATGTTGCGGGTGTCGCCGCCGGCCTGGGCTCGCGCCATGGTGGGGTGAATGATCACCGGCACGTCGGCGGCCTTGATCTCGTCGATCAGCAGATGCGCGTCGCTGGCGCCGGACAGGATCAGCCGGAAGCCGAATTCGTCGGCCAGCCGGAGGGCATTCATGATGTCGCTGTGGCGATGGGCCTGGATGATCAGCGGCACCTCGCCGGAGAGGACATCGACCACGGCATCCAGACCCAGGTCACGCGCCGGGGCCTTGTCGTTGTCGGCTGATTCGCGCTTGTCGCGGTAGTCCTGCGCGGCATAGAACTGTTCGCGCAGCATGGCCACCGCCTTGGAGCGGTTGCCCGGCGAAGAGCGCTCGTGGCGTGTCGCACCTGCGCCCAGCGTTGCTGCCAGGGCCGAGTACGGTCGCACGACGGCGTCATCAATGGTGCGGCCGGCGCTTTTGGCAATCAGCATCTGCCCGGAGACCACCTCACCCGGGCCGTGGCCGGTGTGCAGGGTGGTCACGCCGTGCTCGCGCTGCCATTCAACCAGCTTTTCCAGCGGGTTGTAGGCGTCGATGGCGCGCAGCTCCGGCTGGATGGCCGCCGAGCGTTCGAGCTGGTCCTGGTCGTCGGGCTGATTGAGATAGCCTGACAGGCCCACGGTGGCGCGCGCGTCGATCAGGCCGGGCGTGGCCACGGCCGATTCCAGCACCATGAGCCCGTCGGGGATTGCCGTCGAGCCGGCGGGGCCAACGGCGCTGATCTTGCCGTCGGTGATGACGACGACGCCGTTTTCGATCATCTTGCCCGGCGCGGTGTAGAGCTTGTCGGCGCGCACGGCAATGTCCTGCGCCAGAACGGGCAGGCTGACGAGCGCCAGCAGTGCCAGTATGGCCGTGTTGCGAATCATCTGGTTCATTCCGTGCCTCCGTGACCGTGAATGTGGCCCTTGCCGTCGTCGTCCGACAGCGCGTTGACGCCGCCTTCGGCAACCAGGCGGTCGTCAGGGTCGTTCAGGTTGAAGCGGCGCTTGCCCTCCACCCAGGTTTCGAGCACGCGGGTATAGACACTGAACGGGTCGCCGGAAAGGATCACGAAGTCGGCATCCTTGCCGGGCGTGAGCGAACCTGCGCGGTCGGCGATGTCGAGCATTTCCGCGCCGTTGATCGTGAGTGCTTCCAGTGCGGTCTCGCGTGACAGGCCGGCGCGGATGCCCATGGCGGCCATGCGCAGGAAATAGCGCGAGTCGGTCACCCAGTCGTCGGTGTGCACGGCGATCTTGGCGCCGGCCTTCTCCATGGCCGGGGCCGAGCGGGTCAGCATGTTCTTTGCCTCGAGCTTGCCGCCGGGGCTGTCGATCAGAATCAGCGACGCCGGAACGCCGGCAGCAGCGATCTCATCGGCCACGCGCCACGCCTCGGAGGTGTGGTGCAGCACCATGCGGAAGCCGAATTCCTCTTTCAGGCGGATCGCGGTCATCAGGTCGTCGTGACGATGGCTGTGAAAGTGCACCATGCGCTTGCCGCTGAGAATCTCGCTGAGGGCATCGAGCCCCAGATCACGCGCCGGCGCTTCGCCCGCCTTGGCGTTCTTTCTCTTGTCGGCGTATTCCTGTGCCTCGATGTAGGCTGCGCGCACCAGCGCTGCAGACTTGGCGCGCGTGCCCGGGAAGGGCGGCTTGCGCATCGGGTTGGTGCCGTTGGCCATTTTCATGCCGCCGGCAATGCCGCCGTCGTCGAAGCGGTAAGCCAGGTCGGTGATGGTGCGACCGTCGCGCAGCTTGAGGTAGACCGTCTGCCCGCTGATCAGGTAGCCCGAGCCGGGCATGATATTGACGCTGGTGATGCCGCCCGACAGTGCCCGCTTGAGGCCTGAGCTGAGAACGTTGACCGAATCCATTGCCCGGGTCTCGGGCTGAATCGGGCCGGAGCTGTCGGCGCCGGAAACCTCGCCGATGTGGCTGTGGGTGTCGACAATGCCGGGCATGATGACCGTGCCCGAGTCGAGTTCGGTGACTTCGGCGCCGGCAGGAATGTCGACTTGGTCGCGACTGCCGACGGCCTTGATCTTGCCGTCGACCACGATCAACGCGCCGTTTTCTACCGGATCACCGTCGACGGGAATGACCCTGGCCCCCACGAAGGCGTGGGTATCCGCCAGCGCAGCGGGTGAGATTGCGACCAGCAGCAGGCTTGCTGCCAGCCAGTGTGAAAGCTGTCTCAAGAGGCTCTCCTTGGGATTGACTGACAAGCTCAACAACATGTCAGGAGCAAAGGCGCAATGCAACCGGAAATGTTGCAGCGTGTGATCGGCATGGACTGAAACGACGGCAAATTGTGAGCTGGTTGCCGGCCTGGTTGACGTTCATCCACGGGCGCCGGGTCTGCCCAGCCCGACCGCAGTGCGATCGGGCCGGGCAGGCTGGCCCTGGCGGCCCTGTCAGGCGGCTTGCTGACGCATCTGCCGGGAGGCGGCCACCATGTTTTCCAGCGAGGCCCGGGTTTCTTCCCAGTCGCGGGTCTTGAGGCCGCAGTCGGGGTTGACCCACAGCCGATCGGGGTCGATCCGGCGGGCCGCCTTGTCCAGCAGCTCGGTGATCTCGGCTGCTGAAGGGACGCGCGGCGAGTGAATATCCCAGACGCCGGGGCCGATTTCATTGGGGTAGCGAAAATCGACAAAGCTGTCGAGCAGCTCCATGCGCGAGCGCGAGCTTTCTATGGAGATGACATCTGCATCCAGCGCGGCGATGGAGTCCATGATGTCGTTGAACTCGGAGTAGCACATGTGGGTATGGATCTGAGTGGCATCATCGACCACCGTTGACGCCAGGCGAAAGCAGTCGATGGCCCAGGACAGGTAGTCGGGCCAGTCGCGGCGGCGCAGTGGCAGCCCCTCGCGCAGGGCCGGCTCGTCGATCTGAATCACGCCGATGCCGGCGGCCTCCAGGTCCTTGACCTCATCGCGAATCGCCAGCGCGACCTGGCGGCAGGTTTCGCTGCGCGGCTGATCGTCGCGCACGAACGACCATTCCACGATGGTGACCGGGCCGGTCAGCATGCCCTTGACCGGGCGATCGGTCAGGCTTTGCGCATGGGTCGACCATTCGACCGTCATCGGCTCGGGTCGCTGTACGTCACCGAAGATGATCGGCGGCTTCACGTAGCGCGAGCCGTACGACTGCACCCATGCGTGCCTGGAAAAGGCGAAGCCATCGAGTTTTTCGCCAAAGTACTCGACCATGTCGTTGCGCTCGAATTCTCCGTGCACCAGCACGTCCAGCCCCAGTTCTTCTTGTGTGCGGATGGTTTTCTCGATTTCCTTGCGCAGGGCCTGGCGGTAGGAGTCGGCGTCGAGATCGCCGCGCCGATGCGCTGCCCGCAGCTTGCGGATCTCGGCGGTCTGGGGAAACGACCCGATGGAAGTCGTGGGGTATTTCGGCAGGTCGAGCCGTTGCCGCTGAATGGCCTGCCGTGTCGCATAGGGGTTGTTGCGCCGCAGGTCGTCATCGCTGATGGCCGAAACTCGGGAACGCACGGCCTGGTTGGTGGTCGCGCTTGACTTGCGGCGCGAGGCAATCGCCCGACGACTGGCCTCGAAACGCTCGCTGACTTGCTCACCTTGCCCGGCCAGCGCCTTGCTCAAGGCGTCGAGCTCATCCAGTTTCTGCCTGGAGAAGGCCAGCCACGATTTCAGTTCCCCGTCCAGCCCGGTTTCCAGCTCGAGGTCGATGGGACAGTGCAGCAGCGAGCACGACGGCGCAACCTGCAGGGAGCGGCTGCCCAGCACCTGCTGCGCCTGTTCGAGCATCTTCAGGCGCTGGTCGAGATCGGCGCGCCAGACGTTGCGGCCGTCAATCACGCCCAGCGAAACCAGCCAGTCCTGCGGGAGCTTGTCGGCAAGCCTGTCCAGCGTTTCCGGTGCGCGCACCAGGTCGAGATGTACGCCGTCGATATCCAGACCCGCCAGGGTCTCCAGGTTGCCGCCCGGGCCGGCAAAATAGCTTGCCACCAGCAACTTCGGGTCGGATGTTCCCAGCACCTCGTAGGCGCGCTGCATGGCCAAACGCCGGGCAGCGGTCGAATCAAGGCCGAGAACGGGCTCGTCGAGCTGCACCCAGGTGGCACCGGCAGCGGCCAGTTGCTCAAGCAGTTGTGTGTAGACCGGCAGGAGCGATTCGAGCAGCTCCAGCGGGTCGAAGGCTGCATCGCGACCCTTGCCCAGGCTCAGGAAACTGACCGGGCCGATCAGCACCGGTCGGGTGTCGATGCCCAGGGCCTGCGCCTCTTCGAATTCCTCGACCGCTTTGCTGGAAGACAGCGCAAAGGTCTGCCCAGCCTCGAATTCCGGCACGATGTAGTGATAGTTGGTATCAAACCATTTGGTCATCTCCATGGCCGTGGCGTCCTGTCTGCCACGCGCCATGGCGAAACAGGTGTCCAGATCGACCTCCGAACCGACCGACCCGAAACGCTCCGGCACGGCGCCGACCGTTGCCGCCATGTCGAGCACCTGGTCGTAGAGAGAGAAGTCATTGCAGGGAATCACGTCGATTCCTGCCTCGTGCTGCATCTTCCAATGGCTGCGGCGCAGCTCCGAGGCGACCTGCAGCAGTTCGGCCTGGTCGATGTCCCCGCGCCAGTACTTTTCGGTTGCCTTCTTGAGCTGTCGCTTCGCGCCGATGCGTGGAAAACCAAGATTAGCGGACTGGATCTTCATCTTTCCTTCCTTTGTTGGCGTTCGGAAAAGCTTCTTCCTTCGCGACTGCGGCGTCATTTGCCGCTGCCGGGACAGAAGCCGAGATCGACTCCAGAAGATCGAGCAGCCGTTGTTGTGCGGCCGTTGGGCAGGGGGTGGGCGCGGGGAGCTCGGTCAGAACCTGCCGTGCGGCGTCTGCGCGTGAGCGCCGCCGGGGCAACACGAACAGCCACGCCAGGATCACATCTTCAGGATCGACGTCGCGACCGTCCGAATACAGTGCTTTACGCAGCAGGCCACCGGGGTCGTCCGATTCTGGATCGAAACGCGTGGCGGCATGGTTGTGAAGTGAACGGCTGGCGTGCGCTTCGGTTCTGTCATTTCGGGAGTTTCCCGCTGGCTTGTAGCGCGCCATCAGGACCGCCCCGAAATCGAGCGGGGTGCTGTTGCAGCAAACATGTCGATACCTCCACCGGTCCACCCCGACCGGTTCTTCCGGATGTCATGGTGATGGCAGGTCTCCTGGCTTGCGGCATCAAACACTTCGCCTTCCCGGCCCGGCGGGGTTGCTCGGACCAGTGGCATCAGGAAGTGTCCTGACCGCCTACAGTTGCGGGGGCAGCTTCGGATTCAACGGCATGAGATCACCGCCTGACCGAATTCCCTGTTAGTCCCTTGCGGGAACCATCGATTTCATCCTAACGCAAATGCGAAGCCGTTGTGCATGAATGCCGGCGGACGGTTGCTCGAGCCGTTGATCAGTAATCGTCCAGGCGCGGTGTTCTGCGCGCCCGCTTGATCTCCTTGCGCCGCTGCTTTTTCTTCTTCCAACGCCTTTTTGCCGATCGGCTCGGCCGGGTGGGGATGCGCTTTTTCGGCCGCTGATGAGCGCGCTCGATCAGCGCGGCCAGACGTTCACGCGCTTCCTCGCGATTGCGGTGCTGGCTGCGATGGGTTTTCGCCTCGATCGTGATCACGCCGTCGGTACCGGCGCGCCTTCCGGCCAGATCCAGCAGGCGAATCTTTACCGGCTGCGCCAGAAAACCTGAATTGAGCACGTCGTAGCGCAGCTGTACTCCGGTTTCGGTGCGGTTGACATGTTGCCCACCCGGGCCACCGGCCAGGATGAATTGTTCATCCAGCTCGTTTTCAGGCGGCAGGAAACGTCGGGAAACGGCAGGCATCGGTAGCCACCATTGAACGCCGTGGGGCGCAATAAAGCAAGCCCGCCGCTGCCGGCCGGCGCGTGCTCGAGGCGCGCCGGCGGCCGCAGCAAAGGGCAGCGGCCGCCTGGCTGATCGGAGCGGGTGCAGTGGCATGATCCAGCTCCCGGTTTCGTAAGTGTGGTTTCAGGGCCAGGCCCTGAGAACCGCAGTAATCAACCATCGGGAGGAATTTCATGCAAGATCAACAACACAACGCACCGGTCAGCCTCGGGAACTGGATGCTGACGCTGCTCATCACCTTCATTCCGCTGCTCAACCTGATCATGCTGCTGGTGTGGGCGTTTTCCGGCTCCACGCCGCCAAGCAAGGCCAACTGGGCCAAGGCAGCGCTGCTGTGGATGGTGATCTTCATCGCTCTGAGCATCGTGTTCGGTCTGATGGGCGGGGCGCTCGCCAACCTCTGACGCCTTGTCGCCCGGCGGCCCGTCATTTCGGGGCAGTTGGGCGCGGCCTCCCGCCTTCCTGCTCGTCGGCACCAGCGGCCTCGGCACAGGCTGAGCAGTCGGTGTCGACTGCCTGCGATTCGAAGTAGACTGTCAGCTCCTGCCGCGAAAGAGGAGGTCTGCCATGCTCGAACAGATCGGGTTCGTGCTGACTACGGTTCTGGGGCTGGACGACAATGACCTGACGGTCTGGCAGATGGCGGCGCGCGCCATCGTCGCCTATCCTGTCGGCATCGCTTTTGTTCGTATCGGCAAGAAACGCTTCATGGGCGATTTCACCGCCTTCGACGTGATCATGGGCATCATCATCGGGTCGATTCTCGCGCGGGCAATCACCGGCAACAGTCCGTTCTTCGAGAGCCTCGGTGCAGGGTTCGTGCTGGTCTTGCTCCACTACCTGCTGGCCCTGCTTTCCTACAACATCGAGTGGCTCGGAGGCATCGTCAAGGGATCGGGCAGCACGCTGGTCGTCGACGGCGAGATTCAGTGGAAGGCCATGCGCACAAGCCACATCAGCGAGCGTGATCTGATGGGTGCGCTGCGCGAGAAGGGCGGCCTCGACAGCCTCGAGCAGGTGAAGCTGGCGCGGCTGGAGCGCAGCGGCAACATCAGCGTGGTGGCCGCCGGCAAGTTGGAGTGGAGTTAATGGCAAAAGTCGGCCGAAATGAACCCTGCCGTGCGGCAGCGGCAAGAAATACAAGCAGTGCCGCGGCCGCCCGGGTGCATCGGCATCGAACGACGATCATTCCGGCAGCGACCCGGAGATCCCGCCGGAGGCGATGAGTGAACTCTTCACCGAGCACATCCGGCGCCACTACGCCAACTGGGCTGATGAACCGATCCCCGCGCTGGGCGACAAGACGCCGCGGGAGGCCATGGCCACGCCGGCCGGTCTGGAGCGGGTGAAAGGGCTGCTGCGCAGCGACGAAGCCCGTGAGCGGGAAATGGCGAATGAGGATGGCAGGGAACCGATTTCCTACCAATTCCTGTGGGATGCGCTGGGAATTGAGCGCGACCACTGAAGCATGAAAAGTTCTGTCGGGGGATGAGCAGTTGCGAGCGTATTGACGTACGTACGAGATAGCGTACAATGCCATTGTCAACTGACTCATGCGGTGCACACCATGGCCGGCATTACAGCCACCGAGGCAAGAAGCAATCTCTATCGACTGATCGACGAAACGGCCGAATCCCATCAGCCGATCGTGATCACCGGCAAGCGCAACAAGGCGGTTCTCGTCGCCGAGGAGGATTGGGCGGCCATCCAGGAGACGTTGTTTCTGCTCTCCGTACCCGGAATGCGCGAATCCATTCGGGAGGGCATGACCAGTTCCGTCGATGAATGCGATGAGGAACTGGACTGGTGAACTGGAAGCTTGTCTACACCAGACAGGCCCAGAAAGACGCCAGGAAGCTCGCATCCAGCGGGCTGAAGCCCAACGCCCGGGAACTGCTGGCCGTTATCGCCGAAGATCCATTCCAGCGACCGCCGCCGTTCGAGAAACTCGTGGGCGACCTGGCCGGCGCCTGTTCGCGCCGCATCAACATCCAGCACCGCCTGGTCTACCAGGTGCTCGAGGATCGGAAAGTCGTCAAAGTGCTGCGATTATGGAGCCACTACGAGTAGCTGTTCCCAAGCCGCGCGTTCATCCGTGGACGACTTCATCACGCTCGCTGCTCTGAGCGATTGCGTGGGATCGTGCGCTTGAGAAGGGGCTCCAGGCGCGGCGGAGCGATGCCGGCGTGCGTTTACCGCAGGATCAGCGCTGCCCCGGTGACGATCAGCAGCACGTAGACCACCTGCCGGAACCTGTGCTCATCGAGCCGGTGGTGCAGGAATTCACCCAGAAAATAGCCCGTCGCGAGCACGGGCAGGTACGCTGTCACCTGCGGCAGGGCGGGGATCAGCGTGCCGTCGAGTGCGAATGCGACGGTCAGGCCGACATTGAGGCTGAACCAGACCGTGACCAGCGAGGCACGCATGCTGCCCTTGTGCAGCTGCCTGCCGGCCATGGCATAGACCAGCAGCGGCCCGCCGGAAGCGAACAGACCGTGGGTGATGCCGGCGGCGAAGGTGAGGCTGCGGCTCAGCCAGGGCGGGTGCGGCGGCGTGGTCACGTTGCGCAGCAGGCGCCAGAACTCGCGAGCGGCGAACCAGATGATCAGAACGCCGAGCAGGGTCTTGAGCAGGCTCTCGCCCAGCCACGGTCGCAGCAAGTAGCCGGCCAGTGTGCCGGCGGCCATCAGCGGCAGGATGAGCTTGAGCAGCAGCGCCTTGTCGATGTGATGGCGGTTTTTCCAGGCGATGGTTCCGGTCATGAAGATGTTGAGCGGCACCAGCACCGGCAGCATGCTCGCAATCGGCAGCAGCAGGGCGCCCAGCGACAGGGCGATGACGATCGAGCCGAAACCGGTGACGGCCTCGATGGTTGACGACAGCAGAATACAGGCGCCCAGCCACAGCCAGGGAAGCATCACTGATCCTCTTGACTGAAGCGGTTTTTGTCGAGATGGGCGGCAAAGTAGTCGAAGGCCTCGGCCGAGCTCTTTTGCGGCCGGTAGCCGAACTCTTCTTTCAGGCGGCGGTTGGAGAGCACGGGGCGATAGCGCAGGAAGTCGATCTGCTCCGGCCCGGTCGGCTTGCCCCGCCAGCGGCCGATGCGCAGCCACAGGCGCACCAGGCCGACGGGCACGATGAGCGCTGGTTTGCCCAGGCGGCGGGCGATCTCGCGCATCGTCAGCGCTCCGTCGCCGGCCAGGTTGTAGATGCCTTCGGCGTCCTCGCGAATGCCCTTTTCCAGGATCGCGAGCACGTCTTCGTCCCAGATGAACACGAACGGCGTGTCGTGGCCCTTGAGCACCAGAATGCGCCGGGCGGTGAACAGGTCGGTGATCTGGTTGCGGGTTTCTGCGCCCAGCACCGTGCCGGGGCGCAGTATGAGCTGCTTGAGCTCGGGCCTGAGCTTGCGGTAGCGCGCCAGCATTTCCTCGATGCGGCGCTTGTGGTCGGCGTAAGCGAAGTTTTCGTTGCCCCTCAGGGGCGCATCCTCGTCGATCCAGTCGGGGTTGTCGGCGTGGTAGCCGTAGACCGCGCCCGAACTGCTTACCGTGAGGTGCTGCACTCCGGCTTCCAGGCAGGCCTGGACGACGTTGCGCGTGCCGCCGACGTCGATATCGAAGTCGCGATTGATGTCGCCGGAGGCCTTGAGCACGGAGGCCAGGTGCACGACGTGGGTAATGTCGCGGCTGCGCATGACCTCGACCAGGTCTCTTGATCTGATATCAAGCACTTGCAGCGGAAAGCTCAGGTTGTCTCGTTTGCGGATGTCGGTACCGAAAACCTCGAAATCGTGGGCCAGGCGGTTGCCCAGCTTGTGGCCGATATAGCCGGCCGCGCCGGTGATCAGGATGCGCTTGCTCATGTCGGGTCTCCGGGGGGTTCGGCCGCCGGCGCCACGGGCGGCCTTCGCGCCCAGAACTGCGAGAGCGTGATGCCGGCGATCAGGTGCCACACGCCCCAGAAGCCGGCGATGAGCAGCATGCCGCCGGCGGTCGGGAAGAAGGTGAACAGGATGACCAGCGCCAGGCCGGAGTTCTGGATGCCGACTTCCATGGTCACCGCGCGCCGGTCGGCGGCCGGCAGGCGGAAGGCGCCGGCCATGCCCAGCCCCAGGCAGAAGGCGAGCAGGTTGTGGCCGATCACGAGCCAGGCGAACGTCCGGAACTTCGCCAGGAAAGTATCGAAGTTCATGGCCAGCGCGATACCGGCAAAGGCCAGCAGCACCAGCAGGGAGAAGATGCGCAGCGGCTTCTCGCTCCTGGCCGCCAGCCCGGGCCAGTGGCGGCCGGTGAGCATGCCCAGCACCAGCGGGGCGCCGAGCACCAGCACCACCAGTATCAGGATGTTGCCCGGATCGAGGCTGATCTCGGTCAGGTAGCTGCGGGTGTGGGGATTGAGCCAGCCGTAGAAGGCAAAGTTCAGCGGCGTCAAGACAATAGCGGCAAGACTCGAGACCGCGGTCATCGACACCGACACGGCCACCGAGCCGCGGGCCATGAAGGTCATGATGTTGGAGAAATTGCCGCCGGGGCAGGCCGCGATGAGGATCATGCCCAGAGCGATTTCCGCATCGAGCGCCAGCAGCCAGGTGACCAGGCAGGTTGCCGCGGGCAGCAGCAGAAACTGTGCCACCAGCCCCACCGCGGGAGCGACCGGCATCCTGATCACGCGGACGAAGTCGGCCGGGCGCAGCGTCAGCGCCACGCCGAACATCATCAGCGCCAGGATGGCGTTGAGCAGAATCAGACTTTCCGGATTGAAGTGCACTGTGATGCCGCCCCTTTGTTTTAGCCTTTAGGTTCCTCGTGCATCTTCTTGAAATGCATCAGCCCCGGTGCCCACATGTGCTTGACCGGATCGACATCGACGTGAATGACCGCGCAGCCGCCGTGCTCGAGCGCGCGTTCGAGCGCGGGCTTGAGCTCGGCGGCATCGGAAACCCGCTCGCCGTGGGCGCCCATCGCCTCGGCGACCTTGTCGAAGGCGATTTCGCCGAGATCGGCCTTGATGGTTTCCTCGGACTTGAGCGACTTGAACATGAGTGTTTTCAGTGGCTTGAGAGAGAATTGCTGATTCATTTTTACCATGCCCCACTGCTTGTCGCACAGCACCAGGTAGATGACCCGGAGCTTGTTGCGTACGGCCGTTTCGATCTCCTGCGGGTGAAAGCCGAAGGCGCCGTCGCCGATGATGCAGCACACCGGATGATCGGGACGGGCCACGGCTGCGCCGATGGCCTGGGCGACGCCGGCGCCGAGCATGCCGAACTTGAAGGTCGACAGCACGCGATTGGGCACGCGGGCGTGGTGGTAGAACATCGCCCAGATGGCGGTGTTGCCGCCGTCGGCCACCATCGGTGAATCGGGGTCGAAAACCTGGTTGCACACGGCAGCGACGTGGGCGGGGTGCATCGGCACCGAATCGTCTTCCAGCGCCTTGTCGAAGTCGGCCCGATCGCTCTCGATCTGCTTGCCGTATTCACCAATCCGGTTGCGGCGGGCGTCGAGCGGCCCGACCTCGCGCTCGGCCAGCGCCCGGGCCAGGGCATCCAGAAATTTGCCGATATCGGCCTGAATGGCCAGGTTGGCCGGTTTGTTGAGCCCCAGCATGCCGGCGTCGATATCGACCTGAATGGTGGTCTGCTCGGATGCCTTGCGCCAGTACGGCGGCTTGCCCCACCAGTCGGTCTCGCCCACGCGCGAGCCCAGAATCAGCACCGCATCGGCGTCGTTTCGCACTTTGTTGTTGAGCTTCACGTGGGGCATGGGAATGGCCAGCGGCGAGTCTTCGGCCAGCACGCCCCGGGCGGCCCAGCTTGTGGTGACCGGCGCCTGAAGCTGCTCGGCCACGCGCTCGAGCGCGTCGAAGGCCTGTGCGTGGATGACGCCGCTGCCGGCGTGAATCATCGGAAACCTGGCCAGCGAGAGCAGCTTGGCGGCCTGCTCGACCTGCTCCGGGGCCGGGGTGATCGTTGCGGTGCTGCGGTAGTGCCCTGGTTCCCACAGGGCGGGCAGCGACTTGAACTTGCCGTTGAGGATGGTTTCGGGAATATCAACGTGAACGACCCCCGGCCGGCCGTCGAAGCAGGCGCGAAAGGCCTTGCGCATCAGCTCAGGTACACGCTCCCACGACGAGACCGCCTGCGAGAACTTGCTGGTGTGGCCGATCATGCCGACCTGATCGAAGCACTGATAGGCGCCGCCGCGATCCGGGTACATGATTTCGGGCCGGCGCGCGCTGGTGATGGCCAAAACGCGGTTGCCTTCGGCGTGTTCCACCACCAGGCCGGGCAGCAGGTTGGCCACACCGGGGCCGTTGGAGGCCATGCACACCCCCAGCCGGCCGGTCAGCCTGGCGTAGGCGGCGGCCATGTGCGCCGCCGAAGTCTCGTGACGCGGCGTGATGATCTTGATGCCCAGCCGGTGCAGCGCCGAGTATAAGCCGAAGTAAGTGCCGTCGATGATGCCAAAGATTTTTTCGACGCCCTCGGCCTGGAGCATGCGGGCGATCAGCTCGCCGCCGGGATGATCTGCCATCACCGCCTCGCTTGAATGGGTTGGCCGCACTGCTTTTGCAGTGAGAGTGCAGCCCAGTGTAGGTGAATATCATCCGGCGCGCGGGCGTGATCCAGGGGCGTCGGGCCGTCAGCCCGGCTTGTCGGCAGGGTGATGGGTTTCACATATTGGATGGCGTTTGCGCGGTTTTCGTGAAAGTCTTCGCGTTATCAGTCTATATTGTTGGAGTCGACGAATAGGGGGCGTCGGCATTCATGAACTTCCAGAACGGGAGGAAACAATGAAAAAAGTACTGACACTCGGGCTGTTGCCCGCCCTGGCGCTGCTGCTGGTGGCCTGCGCTTCCCGACCACCGGTTCCTGACGACCAGATGGCCGTGGCGCGAAACGCGATCGAGTATGCCGTTGAAATGGGCGCCCGCGATCATGCAACCCAAGAGCTGGAGGATGCGCGCCAGCACCTGGCCGAAGCTGAAAAGGCGATCGAACAGGATGAGAACGTGATCGCGCGCCAGCTCGCACTCGAGGCCGAAAAGATTGCGCGCCTGGCGGATTTGAAGGCGCGTTCGGCGCGCAGCCGCAGCCAGGTCGAGGCGCTCGATGAAACGGTCGAGGCGCTGCAGGAAGAAATTGCCGGAGAAACGGGAGGTGGTTCATGAAACGCATAGACCTCAGAATTCTTTTTGCGGCAGCTGCCGCCGCCGCGCTGCTGGCCGCCTGCGCCACCACTCCAGAGCCGCTGCCGGAGCTTGAGCGGGCCGAGGCTGCCGTGGATGCCCTGGTGTCCGATTCTCAGGTTCGCAAGTATGCCCCGGCACAGCTGCGGGAGGCCGAGTCCCTCCTCGATCGTGCCCAGAAGCGCTGGCAGGAAGGCGCGCCCAGAGCCGAGCTGTTGCATCTGTCGCAGTTGACTCAGACACAGGTCGGCATCGCGCGTGAGACCACCGAGCTGAATCGCCTGGAGGCGCGCGTGGACGAGCTCAGCGCTCGACGCGATGTGCTGCGGCTGGAGGCACGGGCTGCCCGTGCCGAACGCCAGGCAGAGCGTATTGCCGCCGAGCGCACCCGGGCAGAAGCCGAAGCGGCGCAGGCCGAAGCCGAACGTCTGGCCGAGCGCGCTCGACGTGCACGCGCCGAAGAAGCCGCATCGGAAGCTGAAAGAGAACGGGCCATGGCCCAGCGTGAAGCGCAGGAAGAGCGTGAGCAGCGCATGCTGGCTGAGCACCGCGCCCAGGAGCTGGAGCAAGAGGCGCAGCGCATGCGCGAGCAGGCCGACCGGCTTCAGGAGCAGATTGCCGAACTCGAGGCCCGGCCCACCGAGCGCGGGCTGGTGCTGACGCTTGGCAGTGACGTGCTGTTCGATCTCGACAAATCCGAGTTGCGCGAAGGTGCGCAGCGCACCATCGAGCGCATTGCAGACTTCCTCATGGAGTATGAGGAACGACAGGTGCTGGTTGAGGGCTTTACCGACTCGACCGGTGCGCGCGACTACAACATGGATCTGTCTGATCGCCGCGCAGCCTCGGTCCGCGATGCGCTGGTCGAGCGCGGCGTCGACGAGGCACGCGTTCGCACGCGCGGTTATGGGCCGGACTATCCGGTGGCCACCAATGAAACCCAGGCCGGCCGCCAGCTCAATCGCCGCGTCGAGGTCATCATTTCCGATGATGACGAGGACGTGCCGGCACGTACCGACTGAGTCGGCATCCACCTGCTTCCCCGCCGGCCAGGCGGTCGGCGGGGAGCAATTCGCGGCCCCTTTGTCCGGGGTGACGCGTTAACATATCCTTCATGAGTCGTCGCCTGACACCGATGCTCCCGGCAGGAGCCGTGCTCCTGCTTTTCCTGGGGCGGCATGTGTTGTCGTCCGCATGAATACCGTTTAATCTTGAATTGACTCGCGACTGCGCGGTTGCTGAAGAGGAGCTCGGATGATGAATCCTCGAGCGTGGGGACGACCATGGGTGCGATGGTTCGGTCGGGGTTTTGCGGGCCGAAAGAGGTTCTCCAGAAAGCGCCTGAACCGGACATGCCGCCGGTGACTTCTCTCAAGCGCAATCTCAACTGGTTTTTTGTGGTGATTTTCGTCATCGGCAGCGTGGTGCTCGCCTGGGGCCTGCACACGCAATGGCGCGGCATTGTCGAGCGCCATGAAATCCGCCAGGCCAGCCAGATCACGACCATCAGCAATGCCACCGAGGCGGTGCTTCACAGCCAGGAGATTCTGCTCAGCCTGATCGGCGGGCAGCTGGTCTTGCACTGGCGGATGGACCAGCTCGACGCCGTTGAGGTCACGCTCGACAGCATGCTCGAGACCAACCAGGCGGCAGTCGGCTATGCGCTGCTGGACCCGGCGCAGAACCCGATCATCGCGCGCTGGCGAGAACCGCGGCCTGAAGAACAACAACAGCCGTTTCGCCCGGCCGGCCCCGACACCTGCGGGGCGGCCGAATCAGCCCGGGTCATGGTCGTCGGCCGGGCCTACCGGGTCGAGTCGATGGGCCGCTGGCTGATTCCGGTGTGCCAGGCCATACACGGCGCTTCCGGTAACGTCACGGGCTTCGTCTCGGCCGCGCTGGTGCTGGGCGGCCCGGATTCGTTCTTTGCCGAGCAGGCGACGCTGGGGCGCTCCAACATCGTTCAGATCGTGCGCGAGTCCGACCTCAGCTCGCTGCTCTGGGCCACGGCCCTCGACTTGCCGGCTGAATATCTGGCGCGCCCGATTTCACGCCAGGTCTACGAGCAGGCCATCGCTTCTGCAATGCGGCTGAGCGGGCAGTCCTTCGAAACTATCCGATCCAGCGGCGAGCCGTATCCCTATCGCCTGAAGACCACGCTTGGGCCGCAGATGGGCATGGCGTTGCACGAACAAAGGTACGGCTTGTGGGTGCTCACGCAGACCAACCGCGACGAGCTGATCGGCGAGTTTCTGAGCGCCGCGTGGGTCTATGTCGCCATTTTTCTTGCCGCGCTGTTGAGCATTCTGGCGGTTTTGCTTGCCATTGGTCGGGCCGAGCGTCGGCGCCGCGCTGATCTGGTCTATCAGGCGCACCATGACATGCTGACCGGCCTGCCCAACCGGCAGTCCGTGCGCGCCAGATTTGAAATCATGCAGCGTCGTTTCGACGATCAATTCACGCTGATGTTCGTCGACATGGACAACTTCAAGGCCGTCAACGATGGCTTCGGGCATATGCAGGGCGACGCTGTGTTGAGGTCGCTGGGCCGTCGGCTCGATGAGTTCGCGCAGGCCCATGAGCACGTCGCCCGGGTCGGCGGTGACGAGTTCGTGGTGATGACGCCGGAAACCGATTCGCAGCAGCTGCTTGCGCGCGGCGAAGCGCTGGTCGAACGCCTGTCCGAGCGCTACAAGGTCGACGGTGTCACTTTCGAGCTGGGCTGCAGTGTCGGCATTGCCCGCCTGGCCGATGCCGGGTCGTCGCTCAATGATCTGCTCAGAGCCGCGGATGTCGCAATGTATTCGGCCAAGCGTCATCACAACGCAGCCAGCCTGTATGAGCCGACCATGGGCCGTGTCTATCTTGAAAACATTCAGATAGAGCAGCGCCTGCGGCTGGCTCTTGACGGCGATCTGATCCACATGGCCTATCAGCCGCAGGTGGACTGGCAGGGACGGATCGTTGGCATCGAGGCGCTGGCGCGCTGGCATGATCCGGAGCTGGGCGAGGTCGGGCCGGCGCGTTTCATTGCCATCGCCGAGACATCCGGTCTGATCGAAAAGCTGGGTGATCATCTGATGGCGCGCTGCCTTGAAGACGCCCACCGGATTGTCGCGCAGCAAAGAACGCCGCTGCGGCTATCAATCAATGTCTCGGTCAGGCAGTTCCTGCAGCCGGACTTTCCGCGGCAGGTCATCAAGAGGCTGGGCGAGCTCGATCATTCGAAGATAACCCCCATTCTCGAAATTACCGAAAACCTGTTCGCTGAGGATTATGCTTCCCTGGCGGCAGGCATCAAGACGCTGCATCGGGCTGGAATTCGCATTGCGCTGGACGACTTCGGCACCGGGTTTTCATCGCTTGCCATGCTGCGCAACCTGCCCATCGACGAGCTCAAGATCGACAAGAGCTTCGTCGACGATCTCGAAGCCGAAGAGACTTCACGCACGCTCGTTCAAAGCATCCTGGCCATCGGCCGCAACCACGACATGCGCGTGGTTGCCGAAGGCGTCGAGACGCAGCGTCAGTTCGAGATCCTGCGCGCCGACGGCTGCGAAGTATTCCAGGGCTTCCTGTTTTCAAAGCCGCTGTCGCTGGAGCGCCTGCTCGACGAGCTTGCCGACAAGACATCCGGATAAACCTGAAGGAGGAAGGATCATGCATCTGGAAGGCTCATGTCATTGCCAGCGGGTGCGATTCAGCGTCGAGTCGCCGCATCCCTATCCCTTCAACCACTGCTACTGCTCGATCTGTCGCAAGACAGCGGGCGGCAGCGGCTGTGCCATCAACCTCGGCGCGCTGGCCGAAACGCTTCAGGTCGAGGGCCGTGAACACGTTCGCATCTATTGCGCCGAGATCGACGGCGAGACCAGCCCCGGCCAGCGCAACTTCTGCGGCCATTGCGCCAGCGCGCTGTGGGTGTTCGACCCGCGCTGGCCGGACCTGATCCATCCCTTTGCCTCGGCCATCGACACCGACTTGCCCAAGCCGCCCGAACGCAACCACTTGATGCTGGGCAGCAAGGCCAACTGGGTCGAGGTGCCGGAAGGGCGCGACGAGCATCACTTCGAGCAATACCCGAACGAGAGTCTGGCCCAGTGGCACGAGCGGCTCGGCTTGAGCCGCTGACGCCCAGGCGCCGCGTGATCTGCTGATCCCTACCAGCCGCGACAGCGCTCCAGCTGCCGGATGGAAGCGTTCTGCGCATCCACCATCCAGAAATGCTCGAACTGGCCGCCGGTGGCGCAGGCGTGGTTGGGCAGAACGCGCAAGCGCCGGCCGATGGGAAAGTCGCCCAGATCCAGCGGCTCACCGTCGCGGCGGGCCAGAATGCCGTGCTCCTGGCTGGTGGCGCGCACGATGACCTCGGGCGACAGGGCGTGGCCGGCCTCGTCGCGGACCACGCCATAGCCCCGGTCGATGGCCTGCTCGGCCGTGCCGCGATCGCGCGAAAGCGACATCCAGCCGGCATCGACAATGGCCTGCCCGTGCTCGCCGCGGTGGCCGATCACCTCGCACAACACCGACAGGGCAATGTCGTCGATCGCGCACACGCCGATACCGGCCATCACCAGATCCATGAACGCGTAAACGCCGGCGCGCACTTCGCTCACGCCGGCAAGGTCGCGGGCGAACAGCGCCGTGGGCGTCGAACCCACGCTGACCGTGGGCGACTCGAAGCCGGCCCGGCGCAGGGAATCAGCCGCGGCAACCGCCGCATCGCGCTCGGTATCCGCCATCGCGTGCAGGCAGCCGTGATCGCGACAGGCATACGAGCCGCCGGCGTGCACCATCACCCCGGCCGGCGTAGCGCCGCCCTCATGCAGCGTCATTGCCGCGCCCAGCAGAGCCGGATCGTCCGGCCGAAAGCCGGCGCGCTGGCCGTCGGCGTCGACTTCCAGCAGCACCTTGAAATCCACCCCGAACCGCCCGGCGGCAGCGGCCACGGCCCCGGCGGCATCGGGATGATCGAGCACCAGCGTCAGCTTCATGCCCGCGGCAACGCGCCGCGAAACCTCGCCCAGTTTGCCCGGCGCAATGCCCACGGCATAGAGCAGATCGTCGATACCCGCAGCAAAGAAATGATCCGCCTCGGCCAGCGTCGAAACCGCCGCACCCCCCGGATGCCCCCGCAACATCCGCTCGGCCAGCTCGATATTCTTGACCGTCTTCAGATGCGGCCGAAGCGGCACGCCCAGCCGCTCAAGCTGGTCATCCATACGCGCCAGGTTGCGCGCCAAACGACCCTCATCGACCAGCAGGGCAGGGGTAGTCAGCTCAGCCAGATTCATCATCACCCATCCTTCCGATCTCCCGACACTTCAGTACCCTGATCCCAACCCGACTGCCATCCTGCCTTAAAACCACCCTTGAACCAACCCGCCGCCTGTTGCATGATTGATCGTGACGGCTTGGCAGCCGAAACAAGGGGGCGGAACACTCGCCATGCAACACCACATCCCGAATCCCGATTCGCACACGGAGCGAGGCCGGCCTCGCATCCTTTCGCCGGAAAGCCGGGCCAACAGCCGCGTGCTAAATGGCAGAAGTGCCGGATTCGATGCTCGCTGTGATGATCGGCTGCATGCTAAGCGTAAGAATTGCCATCTAGTTGTTAGTTATGAGGCAGGAAATCGTTAATGGCTGATCCAATAACCATTTCTCTTATGGTGGCGGCTGGCATCGCTACCTCTTGGTACGTCCAGACGAAGCGAAAACCTAACGAGTCGAGTGCCTCAACACCGCCACCTCAGGAACAGCCCCGTACGGATTTGGATTGGGACGGCCTCGAATGTGCCCTTGCTAGCTCGATAGCATCGCAGATTGCGCAATTTGAAAGGGCTCACCCTACGGAAACCTTCTATGGGTTCGCTCTGGACTGTAATGCGACCTACGCCGACATTCTGTTCTGCCTGAATACTCCCGAATCGCTTGAGGCTACCGTTCGTGAGTACGCGGAGAGCGACAAACCGGAAGATATCCAAAGGGAAAGAGAGGAGCTTAAGTGGGGGCTTGGAGACTGGCGATATCAGGGTTTCAATTTTGAGTCAGCCTCTTGGCGCAGCGAAGTCCCAATGATGGGTGATGTTTCTGAACTGCCCAACCCGGAGGATGCTGAGAAGTTTCTTCTCACCTGCTGCCGCGCACTCGTGCGCGCTGAGAAAACCGGCGCGTTCCACGGCCTTAGAAAGACGCCGGATTTCAGAGTTGCCTGCATCGACCATGATGAGGATCTAGTGTCGGGAGACGAGCGCCTTGAGAGTGTCCGCGAATCCTCATAACAAGTCGCTCAAGTACGTTCCGGCCCTCGGAACGTGTCAACATATTCCCAACACATCGGCGACGATTTCTATGTAACAACCTCGGGCAGCTCGGCGCTGACCGGTGTTGGTGAGACTTCGAACGCACCTGGTGTGCCGAGTAACTCCGTTGCGGTCTGACCATCGTCG
>NZ_JBJNIP010000052.1:0-432 GCF_056324165.1 Wenzhouxiangella sp. YN9 | reverse complement strand
GGTTTGAGCAAACGATCCTTGTCGTCGAGCTCAGCCAGCTTGAACGCCGCCCGCGCCCGATAGCCCGCCTCACGGGCGCGCTTGACGTATGGATCCGATTTTTGGCGTTTTTTCCAGTCCATCGGACGATAGTGTGAAGTGTGAAGTGTGAAGTGTGAAGGATTTTGGGGGCAAATTCAGCGTGGCGGTGCCAATTGTCGGCTCCAGCCCACGCTCAACATCCCAACCCCACCAATTCGCAACTCTTCTTCACACTTCACACTTCACACTTCACACTTCACACTTCACACTTCCCGCCTGCCTTTTCACGTTATCATTGGCCTCTGTTCGAACACTCCGTCGCCATGCCGCTGTCCAATTCACAGAAAAAACACCTGCGCGGGCTTGCCCACGATCTGCATCCGGTGGTCATGGTGGCCGACAAGGGGCTGA
>NZ_JBJNIP010000051.1:0-433 GCF_056324165.1 Wenzhouxiangella sp. YN9 | reverse complement strand
GGTTTGAGCAAACGATCCTTGTCGTCGAGCTCAGCCAGCTTGAACGCCGCCCGCGCCCGATAGCCCGCCTCACGGGCGCGCTTGACGTATGGATCCGATTTTTGGCGTTTTTTCCAGTCCATCGGACGATAGTGTGAAGTGGGTAGGGTGGAGTGTGTAGGATTTTGGGGGGAAATTAAGCGGGGGGGTGGCCATTGGCGGGGACCGCCCACGCGCAACCACCCCACCCCCCCAAATGCCAACCTCTTCTACCCAGTAACCACTTCACACTTCACACTTCACACTTCACACGTCCCGCCTGCCTTTTCACGTTATCATTGGCCTCTGTTCGAACACTCCGTCGCCATGCCGCTGTCCAATTCACAGAAAAAACACCTGCGCGGGCTTGCCCACGATCTGCATCCGGTGGTCATGGTGGCCGACAAGGGGCTGA
>NZ_JBJNIP010000050.1:0-930 GCF_056324165.1 Wenzhouxiangella sp. YN9 | reverse complement strand
GGATCGGAGTCGGCCACGATGCCGGCGCCGGCCTGCAGGTGCAGGGTGTGGTCCTTGACGATGGCGGTGCGGATGGCGATGGCCAGGTCCGCGTTGCCGTGCCAGTCCAGGTGGCCGACCGCGCCGGCGTAGACACCGCGCCGGACCGGCTCGAGCTCGTTGAGGATTTCCATCGCGCGGACTTTCGGGGCGCCCGATAGCGTGCCCGCCGGGAAGGTGGCGCGCAGAACGTCAATTGCGCTCATGTCATGGTCGAGCTGGCCGTGCACCTCCGAAACCAGATGCATGACGTGCGAATAGCGCTCGATCACCATCCGGTCGGTCAGCTCGACCGTGCCGGTGGCGGCAATCCGGCCGATGTCATTGCGGCCCAGATCGATCAGCATCAGGTGCTCGGCCAGTTCCTTGGGGTCGGCCTTGAGTTCTTCTTCGAGCTTTCGATCTTGTTCGGCCGTCTTGCCGCGTGGTCTCGTACCCGCAATGGGCCGCACCATGGCTTCGCGGTCGGATACGCGCACCAGCACTTCGGGCGACGAACCGACCACCTGAAAATCACCAAAGTCAAAAAAGTACATATAGGGCGAGGGGTTGAGACTTCTCAGCGCCCGATAGACGTCGAGCGGCCGGGCGCCCAGATCCACGCTCATGCGCTGGGACAGGACGACCTGCATGGCGTCGCCGTCAAGGATGTACTGCTTGATGCGCGCGACCGCGTCCTTGAAATCATTTTCGGCAAAGCCGAAGCGGAAATCGCTCTCGCCGGGAACCGCCAGCGCCAGCGGCTGCGGATAGCCCGGCGAGCCGCAGCGCAGGCGATGCACGAGCTGATCCAGGCGGCGGTTGGCGCTGTCCCAGGCGTGCTCTTGTTCGGGATCGGCGTTAACGATCAGATACAGCCGGCCGGCCAGGTTATCGAACACGGCCAGCTGG
>NZ_JBJNIP010000049.1:0-345 GCF_056324165.1 Wenzhouxiangella sp. YN9 | reverse complement strand
CACTCCCGAATTCCCGGCCAAGCGAAGCGCAGAGCCGGGATCTGCTCGACGAAGGCGCCAGTAGCAACAAGACGCCGGATCAGGTCCGGCGATACGGGAGCTGGGCCGCGGGCACTACCCCCGAAGTCCCGGCCAACCCCGTCACTCCCGAAATCCCGGCCAGCCCTGCCACTCCCGAATTCCCGGCCAAGCGAAGCGCAGAGCGGGGATCTGCTCGACGAAGGCGCCAGTAGCAACAAGACGCCGGATCAGGTCCGGCGATACGGGGCTGGGCCGCGGGCACTACCCCCGAAGTCCCCGCCAACCCCGTCACTCCCGAGATCCCGACCAGCCCCGCCACTCCCG
>NZ_JBJNIP010000048.1:0-313 GCF_056324165.1 Wenzhouxiangella sp. YN9 | reverse complement strand
CACTCGCTTTCCAGGCGAGCCCATTCGACCGCTCTGGCACCTCTCCTAAAACTCCAATTGTTCCAGCCAATTCAACCGCCTCGCGGCGGGGGGGCCCGCCGGGGCCCGGGCCGGGGGGGGTTTAAGGCCCCCCGGGGGGCGGGGCCCCCCCCCGCGCCGCGGGGGGGGCCCCGCCCCCCCCGGCCCCCTCACACCCCCCCCCCGCGGGCCCCCGGCCGCCCCCCCCGCCGCGAGGCGGTTGAATTGGCTGGAACAATTGGAGTTTTAGGAGAGGTGCCAGAGCGGTCGAATGGGCTCGCCTGGAAAGCGAGTG
>NZ_JBJNIP010000047.1:0-428 GCF_056324165.1 Wenzhouxiangella sp. YN9 | reverse complement strand
GTAGATGCCGCCGCCTTCGGGAATGGCGCCGGAACTGCGCTCGGCTTTTTCCTGCGGCTTTCCGCCACCGCCTGACTGACTGCCGCGCCCGGAGCGCTCTTTGTCCGGCTTCTGCTCCGGCTTCTTCTCGGGCTTCTGCTCAGGCTTCTGCTCCGGCTTCTGCTCCGGCTTCTGCTCCGGCTTCTGCTCGGGCTTCTGCTCGGGCTTCTGCTCGGGCTTCTGGTACGGCTTCTGGTTCGGCTTCTGGTTCGGCTTCTGGTTAGGCTTCTGGTTCGGCTTCTGGTTCGGCTTCTGTTACGGCTTCTAGTCCGGATTATTGTAACGCTTCATGACAGGCTTCTCGTCCGTCTTCTGTTCACCATAATGCTCAGCATACAGGTACGCCTGCCAGCACGATCAATGAATGTATAAGCCACACCGGCTAAGTC